>JAIBAP010000086.1 GCA_019695115.1 Caldilineales bacterium
ATGGGCGGATGGGGAGGGAGGGGGGGGGTGGGGAGTGGTGGGATGGGCGGATGGGGAGGGGGAGGGAGGGTGGGTGGGGGAGTGGTGGGATGGGCGGATGGGGAGGGAGGGAGGGAGTTGACGGTGGGGGAGGGGTGGGGTAGGATGGGGGTGTAGATGTTGCTTGTCGTTGTCTCGCGTTTTTGAGGTGCGATTATGGCCCGTGGCCGCCGTGAAAGTGAGTGGCTCGTCATCCGTAGATGTCTGGCGTTGATCCGGCGTGTGGAGCGGGGGCCAGCCACGCGCGAGGAGTTGTTGGAGGCATTGCTGGCTGCCGAGCAGGTGGGGGCGAATACGCTCAGCCGGGAGCAGCGGCGGACGCTGGCAGCGCAGCCTGACCCGGCGTTGCTGAAACGATTAGAGCAGGATCTGGCGCGGGTTCGGGAGAGCTTGCTGGTGGATGTTCATTTCGACCGCAAGCAGGGTCGCTACGACATCGATGGGACGTGGCTGGGGCTGCTGGATTTGCCAGATGAGGATCTGGCGACCGTCGCCTGGTTAGAGGAGACGTTCGAGATGGATTCGCCGCAGCACGATGAGGTGCATGCGCTGACGGGGCGGTTGCGACGCTTTCTCAGCCCGGCCCGGCGCGGCGACCTGGAGCAGCAGCGCAGTCTGCTGACACTGGATGTGCGGCAGCGCGACGACGACGCCATCCCCCCAGAGGTGTGGGAGGGGCTTAGCCGGGCGGTGTCGCGCCGGCAGCGGATCGCTTTCGATTATGTTTCACCGCAGTATGGCGATGGTCTGGCCCGGCGGCATGTGGTAGAGCCATACGAGGCGCCCCATTTCGATGCGGCGAGGGGGCATTTCTATCTGCGGGGCTGGTGTCTGGCGATGGTGGGGCCAGGGGGTCGAGAGGAGGTGCGCCGCAATATCCCCTACCGGTTGGGGCGAATGAGCAGGCTGGAGGTGCTGCCAGATAAGTTGCCGCCCGGGCGGCCGCATTCGCCGACGTTTGCGGTGGTGTACCGGCTGAATCCGGAGGTAGCGCGGCTGGGGGTGTCGCGACATCCGCACATCGTGATCGAGGCGGTGGAGCGAGAGGAGGACGGCGGGGCGGTGGTGCGGGGGGTGACGGAGGATGTGTTCTGGGCGCAGTTGGAGTTGATGCACTACCGCGAGAATTGCCAGGTGTTGGGCGGGCCGGAGTTGTTGGCGTCGATGCGGGAGACGGTGAGGAGGATGGGGGAGGTGTATAGGAGGGGGGATGATGTCCCTGTGGTTGTGGGGGGAGCGGTGTGATATGATGATGGTGAAAGTTGAGGCTGTTCAAAGGAGGCAACTCATTGACTAACTACGATATCCTTTTTGCGTTGGGCTATGACGATCCAGATTCTGTCATTGGCCCCTATATCAAACATGTGGCCAATGGCGGCCTGGCCGCTTACAAGACAATATTTCAGACCGGAAAGAAGATTGGCGAACCTGTCTATGTTCATTTTCTGAATGGCGTGTTTACCGCCGAGCGTCTGCGCTTGCTGGTTAAGTTGAGCGATGTTGAAGCTCGCGTGTTGTACTGCGCCTATTCGATCCACGATATCAACAAGTTGGTGGAGAACAGAGGTAGATCCTTCAATGCCCTGGCCGTGAAGGAAACGGTACAGGCTGAATTGGAGCGGGTCGGCGCAGTGGATTTCTTCCCTGAGTATCAAGACTACCTCGAAGACATCACCTGGCTGGTGCGCTATCATTCTAGTCATTACTCGACAGCTGCTGAGGGGTTGATCCCGGCGCTGCAACTGTACCGGCTGGAGCGCGAGCGAGTGCAGAAGGTGTTGGGACCACTGATGCGCGCCCTGGATGTGCTCGAACTTTCCACCAGCCTGGGGGAACGCGCTCACAAGGCCCAGTTTTTGCTCCTCCTCAACCAAATCGGCGAGGCCCAATACACTTTCGTTACCCACCAAGTGGCAGAGCAAAGGGGGCTGCTCACCAACGTGATCCACAATCGGATCAGCCGTCACCTGGAACGACGCTGGGAGATGATGCCGTTACTTTTCTACCCCGAAGGAGTCGCCTATTTAGTCAGGCAAGATCGCATGCCGATAATGACAGCGGACGATCTGGACGCTATTGGCAATGCTGTTGCTCGCGGCGCGGCGAGTATGTCGCGCGGCGAGTATGCCAAGTTCATTCGTTCGGGCAACCAGGGCATCAAGGTCGATCGTCAGTGCCTGGACCTTGGGCTGTCTTTCGAGGACATCTTCAACGTTGTCAACAACCACGTCGCAGCCAAAGTCACCGGCAAACGCTTCAAGATCGAGGATATGGAGGTCAAGGCACGAAGCGATCTAGTGGCCGTACTTGGGGACGAGAAGCACGCAGATCAAAGGCCTCGAATTCAGGGGCTGCTGGACCGTCCGTCACTCTATCCAGCATCTCAGGCCGGGGTAGGGACCGGGGAACTGTTGCGGGCATATTACATCTTTCTGGGCGATCACTTGAAGAAGCAGGTTGGCGATCCCTGGCAATATCTCTACACCTGGCTGGAACTGACACCCGATCAGACCGCTTCATACAACTTGCTCGACCCACGCTATCAGCGCGCCTTTGTCATCGCCAGTGACCTCCAGCTTGCTATCGAACCTCTGTACGAGCGGATTCTGGCAGATGGGGCAAAGTTGATGCCTGAGAAAGAAGAAGAAGGCCTGGGAGATTACGCAGCCTTAGCTGATTACACCACTCGCGCTGTTACTTTCAGCTTCGGCGGCGAGCGGGAAGTCGACTTCGGCGCGGCGTTGGCCGCATACGTCGCCAACAACCATGGTCAGTGCTGTTACTGTGGTTCCGAATTCCCGACCCAGAAGTGGATGGCGCCCGTGGCTCCTGCCAATGTGACGGTGCAAAGTTTCTCCAACCGATTACCCGGCGGGTGGCACCAAGAACCAAAGAAGTATGTATGCGATGTCTGTCGCCTGCAATTCACCCTGGAAAAGCTGACGCATCAGGCGATCAAGGGCGTCAAGACGATGTACCTGCACCTCTATCCGTACAGCTTCTACACCGAAGTTTTTCTTCAATCATTACGAGACGAGGTGCGAAGCCTTTTGGCTCAGGATACTTCGGTTATTTTTCCCAAGACGTACGAAGCAATAGAGGCATTCCTGGGCAATAACAGGCTGGATCTGGTTGTAGCCAGGCGTAACCAGGAAGGAAATCCCTATCAAAACGGTATTGTTCTGCCTCAGCACGCTGAAACCATCGGCAACGTCCTCATCTTCCCGCTCAACTGCCCCGGCGACAGTGATAGCGAGCAGTTTCTCTTTGGTTTGCAGAATGCTCTGCTGATCCAACGCTATTTTGGTTGCAAGGCCATCCTCACCGACTCTGCCGTGCCCATCTTGGGCAAGGAGGATTTTGCCGACCTCTTCGTGGACAACGCCCCTCTGGGCTTCGAGGGCCTATTACCGCATGACGACTTCGACCGCCCGGCCCTGGATCGATTGTGGAAGGACATGCTGATCCTGCACCGCCTGCAGCATGCACTCTACAACCCTGATCGTCAAGAAAACCCACTGCTTACCCTGGCCCGCGCGCTGACTTCTGGCAGGTTGCGCCTCTACTTCGAGGCTGACCGCCTGCTGGAGCATAAGGCAGACCAGGGCAGGCCGGACAGTAAACAGCGAGCCTGGCGCAGCAACCGCCTGGCAAGAGCGCTGTTGCCAGACCTGCGCCAACTCATCGAAGGAGAGTCATCTATGCAACAACTGGAATCCCTGGCCCAGGTAGCCTGGGCCGACCACATCATCGGACGCAGCCTAGAGCGCAATTCATTACTGAAGCCTTTCGATATGCTGCTGGAAGGATTGGAGCGGAAGCCGGCTGTCTTCGGTTTTGACACATTGCGCGCTCAACTATCCGAGGATATCTTCCGCCATCTGGAAGCCATCGCCAGCGAGGAATACAAGCCCGGCCGCACTAAGCGCGAGAAGGTCAAAGCCTACGTCGATCTTTTCTTCGACGGTGTCCTGGCCGAAGCCTACCGGGGCAACGTCAGCAAACTGCTAGCCGATAGCAAGGGTCTGCGTTCGGCCTATCTCTTCTACATCCGTGAGCAAATACCCACCAAATGACAAAGGAACCTGACATGTCAACACTTATTCAGTACCAAGATCGCCTGCTGCGCGCCTACACCACGTTCCCACGCGGCCACTACGTGAGCCTGATTCTTGTGCGTAAGACCGAGTCCGAAACGCTCTTTCGCACCGAGGGCGCCGAGGGCGATCTGAGCAAGGATTTCGTGCGTGCCGGAGCCGTCGATGACGAAATCATCCAGCGGGTTGTCATCACCAAGCGCAAGCAGACGGCCGTTGAGCGACGCACGGGCCGCGAACTATTACGGGATCACAACCGCCTCTATCTTGATGCCAAAAGCAACGCCGTCTGTGCGTTGAACACCACCAACACCTGCGAACACTGCATCGACTGCATGGTCTATGGCTACGCGGTGGGCGGGGGCGGCGCTCAGAAGTCACGCGTCATCACCGACGACGCCTTCAGCATCCTCAGTTCGGGTGTGGTCAGCGATTCTCGCCAGGGTAATGCCCTCTACGACACCGGCACCATGCGCAACCCGGAGACCGGCGAAGCATCGCAGGCAATTTTTACTGTGCCCTACGTCAAGCCGGAGACTCACTTTCTCGAGATCGAGACGCTCAAAGATGTAACTTTGGGTGAATGGGTCTACATCTTGGGCAATGTGTTGCGTAGCACCCGCTACGGAGCGGTGTCTAGCCGGCAGGGGCGGATCAAGAACATGTTGGCAGGAGTGGTCTTTAGCAACTGCGAGATTTTCAGCAACCTGGAGCTGACTCAGACGGTTTACGACCAGTTGAAGACCAAGGACCCGGAACTCAACTTTCCCTTGCGCGACACTGATGTGTTGACCGCTGTCTCCGACGCCACGACAACCCTCATAAAGAACGTAGCCACGGCCAGCCCGCTAGTGCTAGGGCTGGCCGAGTGCGCGGCCATCCACCAGGCTATCGTCCAGGTATACCGGGACGATGAGCGGGTCGGCGCCTTGTTGGGAGCCATCGAGCAGGGCTATGACCGCGATGAGGCGAAACGACAGGCTGGCCATGCGACGGTGCTGCAAGTGTTGGAGGCTGCGGAGGCTGCGACTCAGGAGGCGTAACATGGGCGCGGACATGTTGCACGTTTACCGCTGTGAAATGACCTTCTGGGAGCACGTGTTCTTCAGCAGTCGAGAGATCAGCAATTTCTTTCAGACCGAAGCGCTGCTGGGGAATTACGCGCTCGCCTATGCCTTTGAACTGGCGCAGACCCCCTATCATTCGGAAGGCCCCGTCCGTTACGGCCAAGACCTGCGGCCGTTGAATGACCGAGGGGTTTATGTCACGCCGGGCACGCTGCTGGGCGAACCTCGCTTCGTGCTCAGCCAGTTCAATGCTCAGGCCGACAGTTATTGGTATGCCTTCACCAACAACGCTATCGTCACCCGCACCGATGATGAAATGGCTGTGCGGCAGGGCGCGCGTTGGCGCGTCAGCAATCGCAAGACCGGCGCTGATGGCTTTGTCCGGCCCAACAACTATCCCCAGCATGGCCGCATCAAGATGCTGGCGCTGAGTAATCGCGCCGTCTGCTATGTGGTAAGCCGTGAGGCGCTGGCTTTGCCCCGGTATGTGCGATTGGGTAAATGGATGAGCAAGGCGTCGGTCGCTACCACCCATGCCATCGTCCGGTCAGAAGCGAAAAAGGATGTGACCATACCAGTCTTCCTCAATCCGGCCGATTTGCTCCACCCTGAACGACTGCGGACCTATGATCTGGTAAGTGTTCATCCCGCGCCTTTGGTGCGCAATGCCACGCTTAGCGGTGAGTTCCTGCGGGCACCGGATGGGGTCTGGCTACCCGCAGGGATGCGCTTCGCAGTCGAAGGGTTGTTGTGATAGAATGCAAGGTATCCTTACTCACTTTTGGACGCTCCAAACATACCGAGAGGCGATGGAAAAGGAAACCATCCATTGGCGCTGGTTTTTCACTTTCGCATCTGGAGACACGCAATGACCGAGGAACTGGAAATCGCCATCCGAACTCTCACTCCACTTTGGACCGGAGGAGTGGATGGCAGTATGGATCGGGTTCACGAGACCGGTCTATTGGGCAGCCTGCGCTGGTGGTATGAGGCGGTGGTGCGTGGATTGGGCGGCTCGGCGTGCGACCCGACCGAACATGCCTGCATCTTCGACCTCGACAATTACAAGAAAGCAGCCGGCCTGCCAGAGCGCCAGCGTCTGTCTGCAGCGGGACTCTGCGACGCCTGCCAGCTTTTTGGCGCCACGGGTTGGCGGCGACGATTTCGACTTCAGATCAGCGCCCAAGATCAACCAACCTGGACGGGCGGGCGAGACCTGAATGTGCGACCCTACGGACGCACGCGAGGCTGGTTCTTGAAATCCGGCCGGATAGGCGAAATAACTGTCAACCTGCAAGGAGAGCCAAACGCGCTTGTGCAAATGAGTGCGCTGTTTCACTGGCTAGAAACATGGGGCAATCTGGGGCCGCGGCCACAACTGGGCTACGGTGTCTTTCGGATGGGCGCAATCAAAATCGCTCCATCTACAGCACCGTGGGAGGAATTGGGATCTGCATCAATCGGCGTGCTGCCAGACCTGCGCAGCTTCGTCTTTTTCAAGCTGCGATTCACGCCAAAAGAGGACGCCTGGTGGACACAGGTCTCCGGATTGCGTGAACTTCGGGGCCAACACGATTGGCGGATCATCGAAAGGTTGGCGGCGCAAGGTATGGTTCCAGTCATGCCGGCGCTCAAGAACTACTTGCGTTTCGAGCAACGATGGTCTTCGAATGCGCTGCCGCATTGGCTGTTCGGTACATTGCGTGGGGACGAGCGTATACGCAGCAAACTGGCGTTGAGCTGGGCCTTTCGTCTGCCAGACGACGAAGCATGGGAAACTCGAGGATGGGTTCATCTTCCCAACGATGGTAGAGGCCGAGCGGCTCGCACGGAAGTCACCAATGTGCTGAGACAAGCACTGGAACGTCCGCAGAACTGGCAACTGGCACTGGGATTACAAGCAGGTTTCCGAGATGCTGCGCTCACATGGGCGCCATCGGCCTCACCCTGGCAGCTACACAGCGCACAGGCCATCGCTGACTTCATGAGCACTTTTGGACGGGAGGCAACTACCCGATGATTGAAAGCATTCGTTTGAGAGATTTCCGTGGCATTCACAGTGGCTTCAGGGATCGTTTTCGCCAGTTCAATGTACTGGTTGGGGCGAACAATTCCGGGAAATCAACGATTCTGGAGGCGCTTTACTTGGCTGCCACAACCAGTCGCGAGGCAGACTGCACGATTCGCTTCCGAGAAGGTGAACGGAAAGAGGAATCATATAAGGTCAAGGTGGCTTCGCCCGATCTATTGGGTGAACACCCCATGCGTAGAGTATGGACCAGGCACAATTACGCCGGACAGCAGGCCGAACTGGCTGAGTGGAGTCAGGGCTTCGTACACATCGCCCTGCGTGACCAGACGTTGCCGATCTCGGCACTCGATTTGTTTGCCGGTGAACGAGGTTTCGCTGAGAGCGAGACACAGACCGCCGCCTTATTGGCGCTGGATCCGCCAAGACTGAAAGAGGCTGCAAACGGACTTGAACCGGTGGGGCCTTTGGCTAGAGATCTGCTCGGCGCCGAAGCGGAACCTTTTGTGGACAAGCGGCTGGTGTTCTGCTGGCAACCGGAGTTGAGCTACTACTATCGAGGCAGCGCTGCCTGGTTGGTGCAAGGGACGCCGGCTGTGGCCTCACACACACTTTACTTTGATGCTGACTCGGTGCGTCAACATATTCCAGTAACTTTCTATCAGCGCATGCTGAGCTCTGTTCCCGGCTGGACACAACGCATCGCCCGTTCATTTGGCCATATCTTCGAATTGGACAAACCGTTCGTGCTGCAGTTCGTGCCAATCGGTTCTGAGAGAGATTCCTTACAAGGCTCGATACTGCCCGAAGACCGCCCGGCGATCCCCATCGACGCTTTTGGCGACGGCGCCCGCAGCGCGTTCAAGTTGCTGACTCCCCTGGTGGCGTTGGCGGCCAACGCCACACCGGCTGCGCCCGGACTCCTGCTTTGGGAGGAACCAGAGTCGTATCAGAACCCGAAAACGCTGGAACGATTTCTAGGGGAGGTGGTGAGACTTCTCAAAGGCAAGCCCATCCAGGTCTTCATGGCCACACACAGCCTGGAAGTCGTGGCCCAGATGACAGACATGCTCCAAAACAGCGAACTGGAGCCAGAAGAGTTTATGCTCTTCCATTTCGACCTGAAGGAAGGCGAATTGGTTTCCTCCTGGTTCGATCAGGATCACCTGGTGACATGGCTGGAGGCCGGCCTAGATCCACGGGTCTGGCAGGACTTCGTCTCTCCCATCCAGTTCCGCTTGCGCCAGGAGGACATATGATAGTCGATGTGTTTGCCGAAGGCGCTACCGAAGAGAAAGTGCTACAGCAGCTCCGCAAGCGGGTCATTCCGGGTCTGTCGTATTTACCCATTGATGGCAAGGGCAAAGACCAGGTCAACATTCAGGTGGCTCGAAGGCTGGGACAGAAAATAGAGGAGCACGTCGCTGTCCGCGCACTCGTGATGCGCGATCTAGACGCCCATGAAGGTGAGACGGAAGCAGGAATCGTACAAAGTGTGCGAGAAACTCTACGCCGTGTCATCAATGTGCGAATATCCGGCGCCACGCCATTTATCGAATTCGTGCAGCACCCCGAACATCCATCAGTTTACACACTCGAGCTTTCCAGGCCCGATCTACGTCTGGCGCTGCACATCGCAACCTATCGCTGGCGCGACGAGTTCATCAAGGCGACCATGGACGATTACGTGCTGTCGTTAGCCGTCAAGCCAACAACTGCGCTCACACTGATCGCGCAAAAAAAGTGGCCGACCACCCCTGCCGAGGTGCTGCGTAAAGTAACCATAGAAATCCCCGGCCTCTTGAGTAACAACGGTATCCTTTTGCAGGAGGCCAAAGATTTCATCCGGTTGTACATCGCGGTAATCCAGGATCCCACATCGCCTTCCGTTTTTGCTGGAAAAACGTTGGCTAACGCCAATGAGACAGACATACGTCAGGTTTTTGCGTCATTGTTGGCGGCTATCGAATTCGTCGGGGGTTGACCATGCCAAACGATTTCCTCTCATCTTACCAATTCCTGAACCTGCCGGATCATCTCCAACGCCAGGGCGTTGATTTTCTGCTGGGAAGGGGCAGACCACCAGCCGGCCTTGAACGACTGGCCTATGTGACCGACCCTTTGGCCCGGCTCGACCTGCTGGCCCAAGCGCTTCTGACGCCATACAAGGATCACGCGCGCGCCGGTTCGCGGCGGGAGCCGGGCGGGTTGTCGGAGCTATATCGCAGCCAGGCATTCCAAGCTGCATTGGAAGATCGGAAGTGGCAGTTGGAGATCCTAGGCCTGCTGCCTGGCTTGCCTGACCTCACTATCCTGCCTGGCTACAGCTTTGCCATGCATTTCGCATTCACCCTGCGCACTGCTTACCTCAGCAAAGATGACGTCGGACTGCACATTCTCGACAACCCGGTGCGCAAGGATAAAGTCTTCGGGTTGCCAATGGTGGGGCCAGCCAGTTGGAAGGGCAGCCTGCGGGCGGCGCTGTGGCAGCTGGGCCATCGGCACGACGGAAAGGAGCACAAGAATGAACAGATTCAAAGACTATTCGGCGACACCCACGATGATGATACCGGGCAGTCGGGCTGCCTTACCTTCTACCCCACTTTCTTCACCCGCCTGGGCCTGGAAGTGATCAATCCGCACGACCGCCAGAGCAACGCCGGCAAGCAGCCGATCTACTTCGAGTGTGTGCCGGCTGGCGCGCAGGGAGAGTTCACGCTGCTGTATGTCCCTGGCAATGAAGTTGATCGCAATCAGGTGTTGGCTGACTTGAGATTGGCGGTCGAGGGCATCGAGGCGATGCTCATGCGCTACGGCTTTGGCGCCAAGACGAGCAATGGCTTTGGTCTGGCGCAGGAGGCGGTGAGCGATGGATCCCTGACCTTGCGCATTGTCGGGCTACATGCTCCGCCACCGCCGCCGGAGGTACGCTCAGCGCCAGATCATGATCTGCCGCGCTATCTGGAAGCGCCCGGCCAGCTCAAGTCCGAATTCCGAACGGCAGACGGCAGCTTTCGCTACCGGAGCGAGACCGAGCTAAAGGCCATGAAAAAGGCTGACCAACAACTCTATGACAAGGCCAGGGTTTGGTGGGAGCGGGAAGGCAGGACTCAGGCTGAAAGTGCAGCGAAACTGAAGCCCAAACCACCCGCTGCGCCGGCGTTGCCGACGCCGACCTGGCCTACATGGCAGTTTGCCGCGTTCGACGAACTGCTAGCCCTGGCCGAACGGGTTGCGCAACAGTTTTCAGAGGGAGGCGTGGCATGAGCAACGATTTGACGATCTTGGCAACCCATCGTAACGAGTTGTTGCTGGCGGAGGTGGCGGCATGGTTGCATGATGACTTCAAACACACAGATGCCCAGATTCATCAGTATGTGATAGGCGCACCGCCACCTTCTGGGCGACAGAATACAGATGATCTGGTTCCTGCGCGACAGGTAACCCTCCTGGGGCAAACACTGTCTTTTTCTGATGTCAAGAAGCGACGTCAACTGGATTTTGTCACTGGCTATCTCAATCGCTGTCATTACACTGCGCACATCGAGAAACAAGATGGCGATGGGCCTCAAACTTATCCTGCTTTCCTGAGTTCACCGTTTGGCTATGAGAGCACTCAATCTCAGATTCCGACGAACCTCACAATGGACCTACGGTCGCGACTATCGTGGCACTTGTTGGCGCGCTACCCGTTCACGGGCCAAGAGCGCACAAGGATGGCTCAAGAGATAACTTCACTCTTCTCACAAGTAGGGGGGGATACGCGCAGACCTGCTAATGAAATTACGCTGTGGGAGTGGGGCCACACGGTCGGGGCCTTTTACAAAGCCGCGCTAGTGGGCGCGCTGCTGGGTTATCAACCACAACCGAATGATTTGCGTTGGCGACTTCTGAGCATTCGGTTTGACGGCTTGTCGTTTGTTGCCTCGGTTTCAAATTTGCCTGATCTGCTAGCGCGCAGAATTGTGCTCGAGAATGCGCTCAATCGTATCCGTCATTTGTTAGAAGAGGAATATCCTCTTGGGACCGAAGTCTATCGCGACGAAAACGGTAGCATCTATTTGGTCCCTGGCTGCGAGAAGGCACGCTGCCCCCTAGACTTAATGGTTCTGCAGGATAGTACCAAAACCTCGCTCAAAACGCTGATCGATCTAGCGGCGGAAGGCGCTCACCTGCTTGACCTAAAAAAAGAGATGGTTCCAACGATCCGACCTGACGCCGATCCGTGGTGGGGGCAGGACCCTGTTCGAGCCGGAAATGATGAACTTCCTCCAGTAGCCGACCATGTGGGAACGGTTGTTAGTTCTGCGGATCCCGATTGGTTGAAGGATCAGTGGCTATCTGGCCTTGCCCGTGACATTTGTCCCGTCTGCGGTGTGCGGCCACAAGGAGACCCAAAGAGCCAGGACAAGGACGAGCGCAAGGCTGGCGAACGCAAAGTCTGCGAGGTCTGCGAGCGCCGTCGTGATGATCGCGCCAAAGCCTGGGTAGCGAACCTCGGCGCCTCTACCATCTGGCTTGATGAAGTCGCTGATCTGAACGGGCGGACGGTGCTTTTGGTGGGCCAGTTCGATTTGAGTCAATGGTTGATGGGGGATAGGGTGCGAACGCTAACCGTGAACGATCCTTATCGGTCTCCTGGTCAGACAACACAGGATATCGGCAAGAATCCTTCCTTCTCGCGCCTTCGCCGGGTTTGGGAAACGACCCATCAATTCTGGCAGGAGGTACTGCCGACCGATCCCAACCAGGATCTACAGCACTCCCTGATAGTCCAGGCAGTCGGTCAGGGCGGGCATAGATTGACGCTGCAAGGTGTAACACGGTCCGCTGAAAGAGAGGGCACGCTGGGTCGGTTTCATGTTTACGAGCTGACGCTTGCCAATGGCGTCAGACTCAGTGTCGTCTGGGATCCAGACCAGCAACGATTCATTACAGCCGACAATCTGGCATACATCGCCAGTGTGCTGGGCGAAGAAGTTCCAGCCAAAGAGCCGGAAGAATCCTTTGCACGCTTTCAACGGCGAGTGAGCTCGTGGGCGGCAGAGAAGGTCATGCCTCACCTGGTGGGCGAACTGACCATCGAAGAGCCAACAGGTTATGGTGCAGCCAATACTGTGTGGGGCCAAATCGTCGTGACGCAAGATGGGATCGGGCGAACCGTGGGCGCAGAAGGTGAGGGTATCGCTTATCCTCCTATCATCCCCATCCTGGCCGAACCCAGCACTTTCATGGCTCTGATTCCCGCAAGGCCGGCGCTGGCCGTGGTGCAGGCCATCAAAGAAAAGTATGAGCGCGAGATGGGCAAGGTGCGCAATCGCCTGCCGTTGACGCTGGGCGTGGTCTACGCCGGCCGGCGCCAGCCCCTGGCCTCGGTGCTGGACGCGGGACGGCGCATGTTGCGCCGCCAACCGCAGGCGGTGCAGGCGGTTGTCCAAGCCGTTTCCCCGGTCAACCCCTGGCCCCAACAGGTCGAACTTACTTTGAAGGTGGGCGAGCGGGCCATCCCTGTCGTGGTGCCCACGGTGATGGGCGATGCGACCACGGCCGATGTCTGGTACCCCTACTGGCAGGTGGCTGGCAAGCCGCGCGACCGCCAGCGCTGGTTCATCGGGTCGGATGGCGAGCATTGGGTGCATGTGTGCGACCTGCGGGCGGGCGACCAGGTTGCTTTTACTCCTTCCACCTTCGATTTCGAGTACCTTGACACAAGCGCCCGTCGCTTCGAGGTAGCCTACGGCGAGGACGGTCAGCGCAGAGGAACCGACAAGCGCCAGCGCCCCTACCTGCTCGAACAGGTCGCCGATCTGGAGGGCGCCTGGGCGCAGGTCAGCCGCGCTTCCACGGCGCAGGTCAAGGCGCTGGAAAGCCTCATCGAGGCCAAACGCCGGGACTGGGGCGAGCCGACGGGCACGCCAAAGGTCTCCGCGACCTTCCGGCAATTCGTGGCCGATGCTCTGCGCGAGGCCGGCGTTCACACAGGTTCGTTGGAAAAAGCGGCGGTCACCGGCCTGTTGGCCGACGCCCTGGAGCTTCATCTGACCATTCACAAAGAGAAACTACCGTAGAGGAGGACGCGTCGATGTACACGCTGCAACGTTTCATGATCATGGCCCTGGATCCGGTTCACATTGGCACGGGCGGCTACCGGCTGGGGCGGGTGGACAACAGCATCAGCCGCGAGCCGGGCACCAACCTGCCCAAGGTCCCCGGCACCAGCCTGGCGGGCGCGGCTCGCTCCTATGCGGCCATGCGCTACGAGAAGCCGGGCTGCGCCGGACAGGGCGGCAAGGATCGCCAACACTGCGGCGACGTCAGGTGCCCCATCTGCTACACCTTTGGCAACACGCGCGGCAATGAGGGCGGCAACGCCGGCGCCGTCAGCCTGGCCGACGCCCAACTGCTGCTCTTTCCCGTCCATTCCATGGCCGGGCCGATCTGGGCAACGACCAGGGCGCGGCTGAGGCAGGCTGGCTTCAGCGTGACGGCGCCCGACCTGGCCCGCGGTGAGTTCGCCACGACCATGCCAGGCTGGGCCAAGCCGCTCAACCTGGGCTGGCTGATGTTGGATCGCAGGGATGGCGCCGTCAGCGTCGTCCCTCCGCCCGGCGCAGGGACAGTGGCCGGTTGGGACGAGCTGGCGCGGCGCCTGGTGTTGGTGGACGAAGGCCTGTTCAGCCAGATCGTCAACAGCAACCTGGAGGTGCGCACGTCGGTCAGCATTGATCCCGCCACCGGCGCGGCCAAAGAAGGCGCCCTTTTTACCTACGAGGCGCTGCCGCGGGCGACCCTGCTGTGGTGCGACGTGGTGGAGGACGATTACCGCGCCGGCAACAAGCCCTGGCCCATCGCCCAGACCCATGCCAGCAAGGCTCTGGGCGAGACCTGGAACAGCCCGTTGGATGTCGTCAAAGCCGGCTTGAGCCTGGCCGAACACCTGGGCATCGGCGGCATGGGCACCCGCGGTTTTGGCCGCATCAAGCTGCTGGCCGCTTGGGAGGTGAGCCATGCGTAACCTGGATACGTTGGCCGCGCAAACGGCCCAACAAATCATCGCCGACACCCAGAGGTTCAAGGCCAGCGAGGTGGAGAACCTGGCCACCAAAGCACTAGGTGTGCTGCAAGAAAACGGCGTCTACGCTGTTTCTCTTTATCTCTATTCTCGCACTGGCAATGAGAAAGAGACCTCACCGCATGTGCGCTCGAAGCTGCTTGGGCTGGCCGCCCAAGAAGTCGTACATCAGAAAGCACCTGAAGACCGCGCCGAGGCAGCGCTGCGCTTTGTCACCGACCACATTGCCAACGACCTGGACACCCTGCTGCTGGTCAAACAGGTCTGGGAGCAGACGCTGATCTACGTGCGCTACGGAGCCAAGGCCAGGGGGTGAGCCATGAGCTGGACAGCCTATCGAGTCATCTTGCGCCTGCTAACGCCGATGCACATCGGCGCGGCCAAGCTGGGCAACCTGCAGACCACGCGCCCTTACATCCCCGGCAAGGCGTTGTGGGGCGGATTGACGGCTCGCATCACCCGCGACAATCCCCATCTGGGCGGCGACTACCGGGCGATCGGCGAGCGAGTCAATCAGGAGCTGGCCTTCAGCTACTTCTATCCCACGACAGGCGAGGAGGTCGAACTGTGGCCCTGGGACGACCCCGACCAGTTCGCCTGGCGCTTTCTCGGTTCGTATGCCAGCACGGCGCTCAATTACAGTCAGTTCAGCGCCGCAGAAGGCAGCCTGCATGAGACCGAGTTCATCGCTCCCACCACGCGAGAAGGACAGCCCGTCAATCTGCACGGTTATGTCTGCGAGCGCGAAGGCAGCGCCTTGCCCTGGCGACAGGCGTTGGAACGGCTGCATCTGGGGGGTGAACGCACGTATGGTTGGGGACGTTTGGCGCTGAAAACGGAGCCAACGGCAGCCACGGCTTTGTTCGGGCGACATGCCGTCGAGCTAAGAGGAGAGCGCCCGGAGATAGTGCTTGAAACCGGAAGTTCGCTGTTGGCTCATACCCAGGCCAACGGCGATGGGGCCATTCTGGCTTCTGGACGAGTGACCCCGTTGGTGGGTCGAGAAACGCCCGCTGCATCCGAGCACGGACGGCGGCTTTCCAGCGCGGTGATTTGTTGGGAGCCGGGCAGCAAGACTGTGGCCGATGCGCTCATCGCCATTGGCAGTTTTGGCATCTGGCAGAGGCTGAGGTGATCTCGATCGATATCCTCCCCCACGCCGAAAAGCTGGCCCCAGCCAACCCGCTCGGGCTGGAGCGTTGGCCGCTCTACCACCAGATGCGCACTTACGAGGCGCTGGGTGAGCATCCCCTGGTGGTAAATACGTATGATACCGGCACGGGGAAGACGGTGGCCGCACTTCTGGGGTTGCTGCATCCGGCCTTGCACGGACGCAACTGCCTCTTCATCGCGCCCACCAACGAGTTGATCCGCCAGCACGTAGGGGATATCGAGACCTTCGTGCGCACCTATGGCCTCGACTATCACGTTCTACATGTGGACGCGGCCACCATGCGCAGCCTGCGGCCGAGTCATGAGCGCGAACGAGTGGGTGAAAGGCTGGTGCGGCTTTTTAGCAATCCCCGCGCCTTTGGCTGGGAAGGGCGCAAACCGGTGATTGTCGTAACCAATCCCGATATCTTCTATTATGCGCTGTATGTGGCCGCCTACAATCCTCACGACCGGCGCAACTTGTTGGAGCAGTTTCTCAGCCGCTTCGATTATGTGGTAGTGGATGAATTTCATTATTACAACGCCAAGCAATTGGCGAACTTTCTTTTCTTCTTCATCATTGCCCAGGAGTGGGGCTATTTCGATCAGGGCCGGCGTATCTGTTTGCTTTCGGCCACACCTGAAGAGGCTGTGGCAAAGTATCTATCACGAGTTTTTCCAAAATCTAACGCCATTGCCTGGATTAGCCCTGGCAACAAGCCGGCCGACAGCGCAGATTGCGAAGTCACCCCTGTTCTGGCGCCGCTGACTCTGACGGTTCAAGCTGGGACGATAGATGAGTTCGCCGAGGATACGCGTCAGAGGGCATGGTTGAGCGACTTGCTGGCCGCAGGGCAGGATGGGGCCCTGATCAGCAATGCTCTGTGGCGGGTGAATCAGGCGCGAGCCAAGCTGAAGGGGGTTGGCTTCGATGGGCGGGTGAGCCGGCTGACCGGCGCAGAGACGATTGAAAGTCGTCGCATCGCGCCATCGGCGCCGCTGATTCTGGCTACGCCCACGGTGGACATCGGCTACAACTTCAGCAAGCCGGGCAAGGTCCGCCAGCCGCTGGATTTCATCGTCTTCGACGCCCGCACGCGGGATGAGTTCCTGCAGCGGTTGGGACGTGCGGGACGGGTGTTGGGCCGGGCGCAGACCGATCTGCGTTCGCAGGCCGTGGCGTTGGTGGATGCCGACGCGCTGGCCGGTCTGAAGCATTTGGCTGGGCAGGGTTTAGCTCGACCGGCTTTGCGGCAGGCCATCCAGCAGGTCCTACCCCCGCGCCACGATCTTTTTGCCTACATCCGATCCTATGCCGTGTGGGAGGCTTTTCGGCCCATCTACGAACTGAAGCGCACCATGCGCCCTGACCTGGAAGAATGGGTGGAGAGGCTTTTCGATGGCGTGCGACAGGTCTTTGCCCCAGATAGTCAACGCTGGTATTACGGATCACTGTGCGGGCGAATACGCCGGCATGAGCGGATTGGGCGGGTCTTGCAAGACGAACTTTGGGGCGAACTGCCGGATTTCGTGGATGATTTTCTGAACTGGCATCGCCCCATGAATGCCTCGCCGGAGGAATGGACGTGGCTTGAACAAGAGGTTCGTAGCAATCCAAGCGTGCGCAAAGGGGTGATGCTGCCCTGGATGGAGGCTCATTATGCCCTCGATGAGGCGCTCTTTAGCTTTCGAGATAGCTTCCAGGGGCCGGTGGCGGCAGTCTATGACCCCACTCACTTGCTATCGGACGCCGACGTGACCGAGTACGATGCTCTGCATGTGGCTGCCAATTTCGAGGCTGATTATTTCGATGGCGTCGGGGAGTTCCAACGTGCTTGTGGAGTTGAAGCGGATGAGAAGGCGCAGGTGTATTGCCGGTTGAAGGCGCAGCGAGAAGCCAGACTCGCCATCGGGCTGACATACCGGGAGCAGCGTTTGCCTCGCGACGCCTGGGAAAGGCTCTACACCGGGCGGCCGGTGGCATTGCGTGGCCTGCATCTGTTGGCCAATGCGCTCGGAGGAGGAGCAGCGCCCCTTCCCACGGCTTTGCAACGCAGCCTGGAAAGTAGTCATGTGGCCTGCCTGGTCGTAGCTGACAAAGACTGGGGGCGGCTGCTTTATCTGACCCGTGATCGCAATCTTTTTCCCCGCGCTTTATCTGTGACTTTTGTCCAGGACGGCGGCTTGAGCCATGATTACAAGGCGATGGTGGGCGCGGCGGCCTTTGTCGTTCATGCCGAACTGGAAAGATACTTTTGGATCAAGGAGAAACGAGAGGCCACTGCGCCTATCATCGTCTGATGCGCCCATCTTGCTTACATGACCTTCAGCATAATCCCCCTATCGAATCTCGCCCGCGAGCTAAGGAGCACAACCATGTCACCCTACCCCGACCACACCCTCCATGCCATTGTCGTCAATCTGATGGCGGCGGAAGATGGCTTTACGCCGCTGACGCAAGGGCCGCTGGCGCAGGCGGCCTTTCTCGATCTGGTGCAGGCGGCCGATCCCGATCTGGCGGCGCATCTGCACGATGATAACCAGCGCAAGCCCTATACCATTTCGCCGCTGCACAACCTGCCGCGGGCGGATGAACGCGGGCGGCACGTGCTAAAGGCCGGGCAGCGGGCCTGGCTACGGATTACGTTGCTGGAGCCGGCCCTGTTCACCGCCTTCTTTCAGCGGCTGTTCGCCGAAGGGCCGTCGTTGAAGTTGCGCATCGGCGGCGCGCAGTTTTTGATCGAGAGTGTGTTGGGCGCGCCGGGCAGCCATCCCTGGGGCGGGTATACGACTACGGCGGCGCTGGCCGAGGAGGCCGGGAGCGAGCGGCGGGTGCGGATGCAGTTCTTCAGCCCGACGGCGATGAACCGGGGCCAGGAGGGAGCGGCGCGCAAGCGGATGGTGCTGTTGCCAGAGCCGCGCATGGTTTTCGGCTCGTTGCGCGGGGCCTGGAATAAGCTGGTGGGCGATGATCTCCCGTTCGAGTTCGAACGCTGGGCGGAGGAGTATGTCTTCGTGCGGGAGGTGCGGTCGTGGCAGACGGGCGTGTATCAGTTGAAGGGGAATGTGCATATCGGCGGCTATGGTGATGTGACGTTCGAGGCGCTGGACGCCGAACCTGACTGGCTGCGCATTCTCAATCTGCTGGCTGATTTCGCCTTTTATAGCGGGGTGGGGGCGAAGACGGCGATGGGGATGGGGCAGGCGCGGAGGGTAGGCTAACAGTCAACAATCAACAGTCAACAATCAACAATCAACGATGAACTTTGATGACAGCGAAGAGCTATGGATGAGTATCTGCCCCTCAGTTTTCTGAATCAGCTGGAGTATTGCGAGCGGCGGTTCTGGCTGATGTATGTGTTGGGGGAGATGGATGTGAATGCGCCGGTGCTGGAGGGGTCGATCCAGCATGAGCGCGCGCATAGCGGCGAGGGGGAGCGGGAAGGGGAGACGGTGATCCACCGCCGGCTGCATGTGTGGTCGGATCGCTTGCGGCTGATCGGGTTTGCGGATGTGGTGGAGGAGGCCGGGGGGGAGTTGCTGCCGGTGGAGCATAAGCACGGGAAGATGGGGCGCTGGCTGAACGATCATGTCCAGTTGTGCGCACAGGCGATGTGTCTGGAGGAGCGGACGGGCCGGGACATTGGCGGGGGGGAGATTTTCTATTGGGGGTCGCGGCGCCGCGAGCGGGTGGAGTTCACGCCGGCGTTGCGCGCCCGCACCGAGGCGGCAGTGGCGAGGGTGGCGGAGTTGGTGGCGGCTGGGGTGATGCCGGCGCCGCTGGACAATGCGGCTAAGTGCCGGGATTGTTCGTTGGAGGGGATTTGCCTGCCGCGCGAGGTGGAGGCGTTGAATCGTAAGCAGGCGCAGGAGGCAAGCTGATGCCAGAATTACACCCATGGGAGGACGAGATGGCGACGTTGTATTTGACGGAAGCGCACGCGAGTGTGCACAAGGATGGCGATACGCTGAAGGTGTTTATCCCCGAAGAAAAGGGGACGAATACGCCGAAGCGCACGGTGACGATCCCGCTGATCAAGGTGACACAGGTGGTGGTGTATGGCGATGTGACGCTGACCAGCCCGGCGATGATGGCGCTGTTGGATCAGGGGGTGGATATTTGTTTTTGTTCGTATTATGGTCAGTTCAAGGGGCGGTTGGCGCCGCCTTTTGGCAAGAATAGTCTGATCCGGTTGCAGCAGCATGCGGCGCACAATGACCCGGCCCGGTCGCTGCTGCTGGCGAAGACGTTTGTGAAGGGGAAGTTGGTGAATATGCGGGCGATGTTGATGCGGGCGAATCGGAAGCGGGGGGAGGAGGCTATCGGCGCGGCGGTGGAGACGCTGAAGGGGGTGATCGAGAAGGTGGAGAAGCTGGATGCTGCGGGGGCGTCGGTTCCCGATCCGGCGCATCCGCAGAGTGAGTCGCGCTATGGGGCGTTGTTGGGGTTGGAGGGGGCGGGCGCGGCGGCCTATTTTGGGGTGTTTGGGAGTTTGTTGCCGGGGGAGTGGGGGTTCGAGCGGCGGGTGCGGCGGCCGCCGCGCGACCCGGTGAATGCGTTGCTGTCGTATGGTTATGTGTTGTTGATGAATCAGGTGTCGTCGGCGATCAGTATCGTGGGGCTGGATCCGTATGTGGGTTATTTGCATTCGTCGCAGTTTGGCAAGCCGGCGCTGGCGCTGGATGTGATGGAGGCTTTTCGGCCGCTGGTGGTGGATTCGACGGTGCTGACGCTGCTGAACAATGGGATGTTGGAGCGGAAGGATTTCGTGGAGGAGTTGGGGGCGTGGAGTCTGACGGAGAAGGGGCGACGGACGTTTTTGCAGAAGTTCGAGGAACGGCTGGATACCGAGATCGTGCACCCGGTTTTCGAGTATCGGGCGACGTACCGGCGCTGCCTGGAGTTGGAGGTGCGGCTGGTGGCGAAGTGGTTGACGGGTGAGATCCCGGTGTTGCGGCCGTTTGTGGTCAGGTAGGAGCCGGAGATGATGAGATCGGAGTACGGAGATCGGAGGTCAGGATGAATCGAGGCAATCCCGCCCGAACGCTTTATGTCGTTGCTTATGATATTCCCGTGGATAGGCGGCGGACAAAGGTGCATAAGGTTCTGAGTGGTTTTGGCAAGTGGACGCAGTACAGTCTGTTCGAGTGTTATTTGTCGGACAAGGAGATGGTGCAGTTGCGGAGTAAGTTGGATAAGTTGTTGAAGGCGGATACGGATAGCGTGCGGTTTTATCCGTTGTGTGCAGCGTGCGCGGGAAAGGTGGAGACGATCGGTTCGCCCAAGCCGGCGGAAGATAAGGTGTTTTTGGTGTGAGGTGCGAGATGAGTGGATGGCGTGGCCAGGAGAAGGGGGGGATTGGGCCTGCGAGCGGTGGAGTCGTGGTGGAAATGTGGGGAGGCGCTCGCAGGCAGGGTGCGGAAAAAGGGGGGCGGTTCGAGGCCGAAAAGGGGGTGGAAATGGGCGCATGGGGAAGGGGAGGGGGTGAGGGGTGGTGTGGGGCCGGGTGTGTGGGGGGTGGAGTGGGATGGGAGAGGCGAGGCGCTCGCAGGCAGAGCGGCGGTGGTTGGCAGGTGGGGGAGTTCGTGTTGGCAGAGTTTGCTTTTTGGACGAAAAGGGAGGAGAATAGGGGTGTGGCTGGCAAAATGCAGGCTGCCGGTGGAGCGTCGTCCCAGAGCTGCGAGAGCAGCTTCACCGAACTGAATCCCGAACGCGGGATTGAAAC
>JAIBAP010000087.1 GCA_019695115.1 Caldilineales bacterium
ATCCCTGACCTCATTCCTCATCCTTTTCTATCGCTTTTGTAAGGTTCAGAACCGCAATACCGAAATCGCGGCGCTTCAACTCGTCACCGAGTTACCGGAAACTAAAGAATAACCAATAACCAATAACCAAACAAAAACCCTCTGCTGGTGGAAGCGAGAGGGTTTGGGGTGTCGTGCGGGTTGCCTGCTGTAGCAATAAAAAATCCCCTTGCGGGGATGAGCAGGATGGCGGTCGCCGGGTTCCTCTCATCTTCCAGTTCGTTCTGCCGGAATTGGCACCCTGTCGCTTAGGCTGCGTCGTTGCAGCGGTCGCCGGGTTGTCGAGGCTTCGTCGGGCCGGTCCCTCCGCCTCTCTGGATAAGAGTAGCTGCACCCTGTTCGGGGTCGTCGCCGACCGGTGTTCAAGGTGCTATGTGATTGGCGGCGGAGATTACAACAGGGCCGCGGGGTTTGTCAAATTTGGGATGAGGGGGTTGGGTTTCAACCACCTGCAAGAGATGGGGCAGATGTCGATGGACTTGCCTGCCAGGGCTTGATGTGCTTCAGCACTTCCGCAAGCCGCTCTTCCGCGACTTCAGAGTCGAAAGCCGCCTGTGCGCGCAGCCAATAGCCGATCGACAAGCCAAAGAAGCGGCACAGGCGCAGATCGGTGTCGGCAGTGATGGCGCGATGGCCGGTGATGATCTCACTGATCCTTTGCGGCGGCACGCCGATTTCTTTGGCAAGGCGATATTGCGACAAGCCCATCGGCTTGAGAAACTCTTCGTTTAGGAGTTCACCCGGTGTTACGGAGTCGAGTCTTGGTGTCATTTTGGTTCTTCAGTGGTAGTCCAAATCATTCACCAACGCTTTATCGGCATCTCAATGGCGACATCGCTTTCATCTGAGGGATTGCTTGTCTCTCAGCATCAAGCCAACGCATAAAGCCGCTCCTGCAGCCAAAGATTGACCAGCGTCTCCGGCGAAACGCCTTGCCGGCGCGCCTGTGCGCGCACCTGGCTGAGTAAGTCCTTGGCGACGGGGAAATAGACTTTGCTGGAAGAAAGGTCTATCTGGACCTCGACCGGTGTCATCATATCCTCGTAGTCTGCGCTACTGTGCGCGTCCCAGAAGTTCCAGAACTCGTCAAGCGTCGTGAAGTCTTCCGGCAGAGGGTCCATGTTGGTATACGAGACAGTTTAGACGGATGGCGTGGCTTGCGGCGCCGCGCCAGTTCGCGCTATCGGCGCATGGCGCGCCTTTGGCAGACGCCTGGCATAAGCAGGCGAATAGCTTCGTATTTTCGCCAGCGCCTCGCGCTCGAAGATCCGTTCTCCGCAGACGGGGCATTCGTAGAATTCCAGAGCAGGGACGATATAAGCTTGGCCTTGATACGCGCCTGCCCAGTCACGACAGACCAACTTGATTTGTTCGCTGCCACATGTGGGGCAGTGCGTGATATTTGGTTTCATGGCTTCAAAAGGCTTTCTTGGACGAAACCAGGAAGTAGTACCGAGTTTCATCAATCTGTTACCACGGCTGCTAACCCATATGATAGCCGAAAGGAACCGCCTCCGCAACCATCCGCGTTTCCCCCTCCGCGTCCACAAACCCCAATCCACCAGAAAAAAGAATTGCCAACACAACACCCCCAGCCTATACTCAGCCCACCATGCCCACCCCGCCCGCCCCCATCCCCATCCTCGGCGTCCCCGTCCACCCCCTCACCTACGAGAGCTGGCTCGACCTCATGGCGGCCTTCATCGCCGAAGGCCGCCCGCGCCAGATCTGCACCGCCAACCCCGAATTCGTGATGACGGCCCGCCGCCAGCCGGCGTTCATGGCCGTATTGCAACGCGCCGACCTGGTGCTGCCCGACGGTGTGGGCCTGCTGTGGGCGGCCAAACGCCAGGGCAAACTCCTGCCCGTGCGCGTCACCGGCTCGGATGGCATCTACCGTCTGGCCGAGCGGGCCGCGCAGGAGGGCTGGCGGCTGTTCCTGCTGGGGGCGGGGCAGGGCATCGCCGAACGGGCGGCCGCCACCCTCCAAGATCGCTATCCCGGCCTGGTCATCGCCGGAACCTTTGCTGGTTCGCCCGCCGAAGCCGACTATGCCGCCATTCGCCAGCGCCTTGCCGCTGCCCGGCCGGATGTCCTCCTCGTCGCCTACGGTGCGCCCGCCCAGGATCTGTGGATCGACGCGCACAAAGACGACTTGCACATCCACGTCAGCATCGGCGTCGGCGGCGCCTTCGACCATGTGGTGGGCATCCGCCGCCGCGCCCCGGCCTGGCTCATCCGCCTCAACCTGGAGTGGCTCTGGCGGCTGCTCACCCAGCCGTGGCGGTGGCGGCGGCAGCTCGATTTGCCGCGCTTCGTGTGGGCGGTCTGGCGAGCCAGAGAATGAGCCAAAAACGCGGAGCCAGCACGCCCACGTGCGGCCACTGTACGACCCGTTCGCATCTGGGGATGCTCACTCCGCAAAGACACCCCCCACCCGCGGAGTGAGCACGCCCACGTGCGACCACTGCACGACCCGTTCGCATCTGGGGCGCTCACTCCGCAAAAACTCACGCCGGTCCGCCTGCTGGACTGCCCGCCCTGCCGAAACCACCCGCGCTCTGGCAGGATGGCGGTTGCGCCACCATCCCGCCTATGCTATCCTCACACCGTGAACCCAAACTTCCACGACGCCCCCGCCAGCCTGCGTGAAACAGCGGCCTGGCACTGGTTGGCCTTCGATTCCGGCCTCGGCCTGCGCCGCGCCAAGTCCATCGCCGAAGAACAGCGCCCTGCCGATGCCGTTTCACTTTACGAACTGCTGCTCGAAAACGCCGAGGTGTGGGCAGCGGCGTTGCGACTGACAGACGACGAAAAGAAACGCCTGCAAAGCAACTACGACCGCCTGAGCGAAACCGGCCAACGCCTGATCGACTGGCAGACTCACGGCATCCACATCCTGCATCGGGGCGATCCCGCCTACCCTGCCACCCTCACCGCCCACCTGCGCCCCGAACAGCGCCCCCTCCTCCTCTGTCATCACGGCAACGCCGACCTCTTCGACCTCCCCACCATCCTGCCGCTGGCCGGCGACCCGCCCGACGCCGACGCCACCGCCTGGACGAGCGAAACCCTGCTGGCGCTCAGCGACGAAGGCGCCTTGCCCCTCCTCCTGGCCCGACCGGGCCTTGACGCCAGCCTTGCCCGCGCGCTCCTGCAAACCGAAGTGGCGTTCGCCCTCGTCCTGCCCCAGGGCCTGGCCGCCTACCAGCCACCCGCGGCTCTGGCTGCCGCCACTGAGTCCGGTCGTTGCCTGTTGCTCAGCCCCTTCCGGCCCGACCAGCCCGCCACCGAGCCGAATCCGCTGCTTCCACACGCTGCGGTCTTCGCCCAGGCGCTTGCCAACGCCCTCCTCATCGTCACCCCGCCCCATCCACAAGGCCTCTTGCCCGAACAACCCTGTTTCCTGCGCCCCGGCCTGCCCAAAACCCTCGGCTGCCAAACCTACTACGCCGACCCCGAAGACTTCTTCCTGCGCCTGATCGAAACCCCATCTGCGGCCGCCCTCGCCAACCAACCGGCCCTGACCCCGCCCGAACCCGCTCTGAGCGAAGCCCCCTCCCTCCCCCCGCCGCCCGACCCCGAAGCCCTCATCCGCCGCCTCTCCGAACTCGGCCATGTCCCCGAAGCCATGAAAACGCGCCTGCGCCAACCGCCCACCCCCACCTGACCCCCTCCTCCTTACTCCCTACTCCCTCCTCCTTACTCCCTCCTCCCTCCTCCCTACTCCCTCCTCCTTACTCCCTACTCCTTACTCCCTACTCCCTACTCCCTACTCCCTACTCCCTACTCCCCCCCTATGGACTGCCCCAAATGCGGCACCTGGAACCCCGACGATAAGATCGTCTGTTGGCGCTGCCAAACACCCTTACCCAAACCAGAAACACCCAAACAACGCAAACCCCGCCTGCTCATGGGCATGCCGATCTACATCTGGCTCGTCCTGCTGCTATTCTTGCTCCTGCCCCTCCTCTGGCAGTGCGGCGCGCCGCTGCTGAGGCAATGAATCTGGTTGGATTCCGCCGCGCCCTGCTCGCCTGGTTCGCGCAGAACGCCCGGCCCCTGCCCTGGCGCCAGGAACCTACCCCCTACCACACCTGGGTCAGCGAAGTCATGCTCCAGCAGACCCAGGCCACCACCGTCATCCCATATTATGTCGAATTCATCCGCCGCTTCCCCACCGTTCGGGCGCTGGCGGCGGCCCCGCTGGACGAGGTGCTGAAAGCCTGGGAGGGGATGGGCTACTACCGGCGGGCGCACAACCTGCATCGGGCGGCGCAGATCATCGTCGCCGACCATGATGGCCGGGTGCCGACCGACGCCAAATCGCTGACGGCGCTGCCCGGCGTCGGTCGCTACACCGCCGGGGCCATTCGCTCCATCGCCTTCGGCCAGCCCGCCCCGGTGCTCGATGGCAATGTCAAACGCGTCCTCGCTCGCCTGGATGACCTCGAAGCGAGCATCGACGAGGCCGGGGTCGAGCGGACGCTTTGGGACAGGGCGGCGGAGTTGGTCGATCCCGATCAGCCCGGCGCTTTCAACGAAGCCCTGATGGAGCTGGGGGCGACGATCTGCCTACCGCTGAACCCGGCCTGCCTGCTTTGCCCGGTGCAATCGTTCTGCCTGGCGCGCGAGCGCGGGACACAATACGAACGCCCGGTGCGCAACCAGCGGCGGGCCATCCCACATGTCGATGTGGCTGCGGGTGTGATCTGGCATCGCACTGAACCCGGGCTTATCCTTATCGCCCAGCGCCCCCTCGATGGCATGTTGGGCGGGCTTTGGGAATTCCCTGGTGGCAAACAGCAACCGGGCGAGACCCTGCCCAACACCCTGGAGCGAGAACTGGCCGAGGAATTGGGCATCCAAGTCATCGTCGGCGAGCATTTGGTCAGCCTGGAGCACGCCTACACCCATTTTCGCATCACGCTGCACACCTATCATGCCCGGCACACCGGCGGCGAGCCGAAAAAGATAGGCGTGGCCGATTGGCGCTGGGTGGGGTTAGCCGCTCTCGACGGCTTCGCCTTTGCCCGCACCGACCAACGCATCATCGCCGCTCTGCGTGCGGGGAGCGAACGCCAAGCTTGAAATCCCGGCTGCAGCATCCTGCCCGAAGACTCGCCGACGTGAGCCGTCGCCCGCCCCCATGCCCCGCATCATCCTCCTCTCCCCCTACCACACCGGCTCGCACGCAGCCTGGGCCGAGGGCTACGCCCGCCACAGCCGCCATCGCCTGCGCCTGCTGACGATGGCCGGGCGCTTCTGGAAGTGGCGGATGCAGGGCGGGGCCATCGAGTTGGCGCAGCAGGTGGGGGAAGCCTGCCAGACCGGGGAGAGGCCGGACGCCCTGGTGATCACCGACATGGTCAATCTCCCCGCCCTGCAGGCCCTGGCCCGGCCCTGGCTCGACGCCGTCCCCACCCTCTTCTACGCTCACGAGAACCAACTCACCTATCCGCCCCCGCCCGGCGTGACGCGCGACCTCACCTATGGCCTGATCAACGTCCTCAGCATGGCCTGCGCCAACCGTATCGCTTTCAATAGCCAACACCACCTGGACGAATTCTTCGCCGAGCTGCCGCGCCTGCTCAAGCACTTCCCCGACTACAACCACCTGGAAATCATCCCCCAGCTACGGGACAAAAGCCTGGTGTTGCCCGTGGGCCTGGATCTGGCCCGGCTGGACGCCTGCCGGACGCCGCCCCGCCCTGCCGGCGCCCCCCTGCGCATCCTTTGGAACCAGCGCTGGGAGTACGACAAGAACCCGGCCGAGTTCTTCGACGCCCTCTATGCCCTCGACGCCGCCGGGCTGCCGTTCGAGGTCTGTGTGGCCGGCGAGAACTTCCGCCAGCAGCCGGCCGAGTTCGAGGCGACGCGGGCGCAGCTCGGCTCACACATCGTCCACTGGGGCTACGCCGAAAGCCGGGATGCCTATGCCCGGCTGCTGTGGGAGGCCGACCTGGTGCTCTCCACCGCCGATCACGAATTCTTCGGCATCTCCGTCCTGGAGGCGATGTACTGCGGCTGCTATCCCCTCCTGCCCCACCGTCTCAGCTATCCCGAGCTGTTGCCAACAGAGGCGCATAGCGCCCATCTCTATCGCGGCTTCGACGACCTGGTGGCGCGCTTGAAATGGGCCGCCCTGCACCCGGCCCTCGTTCGCCAGATCGATCTCAGCCCCGTCGCCGCCCGCTACGACTGGCGCCACCTAGCGCCCGTCTACGATGCCGTGCTCGCAGACCTGGCTGGCCAAGGGCAGGGTGAGCGGCCATGAAGTGGGTTGCGTGTTGCGTGTTGCGTGTTGCGTGTTGCGTGTTGCGTGTTCTGTGTTCCGTATTCCGTGCTCCGTGAAGCGTGAGGCGTGAGGCGTGAAACGTGAGGCGTGAGGCGTGAAGCGTGAGGCGTGAGGCGTGAAACGTGAGACGTGAGGAAGCGCCGGCGATCTCCACGCACCACGGAACACGCAACACGCACCACGCACCACGGAACCCGGAACCCGGAACACCTCTCACCCCCTGAATCGGTCACCAAATATCGCAATCTGGCCGCTATGCTCGCGCTTGTGACCGTAATACATATAGGCAATGAAATCTTCGAGGTCGTATTCCGGGCCGTACCAGGGCAGGATGCCAGGCTGCCGCCAGGAGGCCGGGGGCAGGGCCACCACGGCCCGGCGCACCTGCTCGTGCGCAGCCTGATACTCGTCTAGCACCTGCGCCACGGCCAGCGGCCGGCGCAGGCGATCCACCTGCTCATCGTTGAAGGCCTGCCCGTCGGCGGCCAGCTGCTCGGTCAAGGGCATAGGGCGGGGCCGGATGAGATTTTCGAGAATCTCGACCAGCACCAGCTCGAACGAAGCCAGGTGTCCGACCACGTCCTTGGTCGACCAATAGCCCACGGCGCCAGGGGTGTTCACTTCGGCTGGGGGGATGCGCGACAGGGTCTTCAGCACGGTCAGATGGCCGTATTTGAGGATGTCGGGTGGGTTCATGTTCAAGGCTCCAGATTGTAGGTGAGCGAGGTGATCCACCAGCGACCATCGGCAAAACGAAACTCCCAGCGGTCGCCCGCAGGCGAAACCTCGTCGCCAATGCGGGTGGTGGAGACCGCTTTGGCTGTATCGCCGCTGATTTCGAACGAGATGTCTGTCGGTTCGGCAAATTGGGGGTTGCCAGGAAAGACCAGCACCATGTAGCGGTCGAGGATGGCGTCGCGCCCGCGCCAGGTGGCATCGTCACCCTGGTTATCGGCTGTATGCCTGGCGTCGATCACCACCCCGTCGGCGGCCCACAATCCGGCCAGGCGCTCGACGTCCTGCTTCACCACCGCCTCCGCTTCTGCCAGCAGGAGTTGGCGCAGAGCCGTTTGGTCATCGCTCTGGCTGCGCGGGGCCACGGGGGAGGTCGGCCGGCAGGCAGCCAACAGCAGCACGAGCAAGAACAGGCCGAGACGATTCATGATCGCAGGCTATCACAGATAGGCTCTCCGGGCAAAGCGACTTCATTTGACATCACCGCCAGGCTGCCGCTATCCTCGCCTCATGCGCAAGCTCGCTCTCAGGGCCGTCTTCTGCCTCGTCCTGCTGCTCGGTTCCGGCTTTACCGTCAGTGGGTCGCCGCAAGTCCCGCCTGGCCATCAAACCACCCTCTGGCCGGAGCTGGCGCTGAAGCCGTTCGCCTCTGGCTTTCACAGCCCGGTTCACATCACCCACGCCGATGACGACAGCGGCCGCCTGTTCGTGGTCGAGCAGCTGGGCGTCGTCCGCATCGTCAAGAACGGCATCCTCCTGCCCGAACCCTTCCTCGACATCCAGGCCCGCGTGGGGTGCTGCGGCGAGCAGGGCCTCCTGAGTCTGGCCTTTCCTCCTGGCTCTGCCGACAAGAACCATTTTTATGTCAATTACACCGACCTGACTGGCGACACCGTCATCGCCCGCTTCCACATCCGGCCCGATAACCTCAACCGGGCCGACCCCACGAGCGAGGAGATCCTCCTGTCCGTGGCCCAACCCTACGCCAACCACAACGGCGGCCAGATCGCCTTCGGCCCGAGCGACGGCTATCTCTACATCGGCATGGGCGATGGCGGCGATGGCGGCGACCCACATAACTACGGCCAGTCGTCGGGCGTGCTGTTGGGCAAGCTGCTGCGGATCGATGTCGAGGGCGGGGTCGCGCCCTACGGCATCCCACCCACCAATCCTTTCACGGCCACGGCCGGCTACCGGGGCGAGATCTGGGCGCTGGGGCTGCGCAACCCCTGGCGCTTCAGCTTCGACCGGCTGACCGGCGACCGCTATCTGGGCGACGTGGGCCAGTATGCGTGGGAGGAGATCGATTTTCAGGCCGCGAACAGCGCCGGGGGCGAGAACTATGGCTGGCGTCTGACCGAGGGCAATCACTGCTTCCTGCCGGCCGATTGCGACCCGGCCGGCCTGACGCCGCCGGTGGCCGAGTACGACCACAGCCTGGGCTGCGCCGTCACCGGCGGACACGTCTACCGGGGCGAGCAATATCCGCGGCTGGAGGGCGTCTATTTCTTCGCCGATTATTGCAGCGGCCGCATCTGGGGCTTGCGCCGGCAAGACGGCGACTGGCAAAACCATCTGCTGCTCGATGCTCCTTTCCCCATCAGCAGCTTTGGCGAGGACGAGGCCGGCGAAATCTACCTGGCCGACTACCGCAACGGCGCCATCTACCGGCTAACCGACCTGCAGCAGCTTTGGCTGCCGGTGTGGCTGCGACCATGAGCCATGCCCTGCTCAAGGGGTCATTGGACGGGGACAAGGGTGATCACTACAATGGCGGCACACCCCAACGAGATGCCGTCCATGCTAAGCTACCAGATCGTCCTTCCCCCCCATCCCGTCGCCGACGCCCCCCTGCTGGTCATGCTCCACGGACGTGGGGCCGATGAGACCGACATGCTGGCCCTGGCGCCCTTCTTCCCACAGGCGACCCTGGTGGCGCCGCGAGCGCCATTCCCGGCGGCGCCGTTGGGATACGGCCCCGGCTATGCCTGGTATCGCTACCTGGGCGGCGCCCGCCCTGATCCCGACCACTTTCAGCACTCGCTGGATGAGTTGCACGCCCTGCTCGACTCGCTGCCCTCGCGCCTGCCCCTGCCGCCCGGCCCACTCTTTTTGGGTGGTTTCAGCCAGGGCGGCACCGTCAGCCTGGGCTACACCCTCTGTCATCCCGAACGCGTCCACACCATCCTCAACCTCTCCGGCTTTCTGGCCGACCATCCGGCGGTGCAGGTCACGCCGCAAGCGGTGGCCCACACCCGTTTCTACTGGCCCCACGGCGCCCTCGACGCCAACATACCGCACACTCTTGCCCAACAGGGTCGCGCCCAACTCCTGGCCGTCGACGCCTTCCTGGCCGCACCCGACTATCCCATCGGCCACACCATCACCCGCGCCGAAATCGATGACATCAGCGAGCTGCTGCGCACGATCTGAAGCTGCAAGTGGCAGGTCGCAGGTGGCAGGTGGCAGGTGGCAGGTGGCAAGTCGCAGGTCGAAGGTGGCAAGTGGCAGAGCTTGTCCTGAGTGAAACGAAGGATCGCAGGTGGCAGGTGGCAGGTGGCAAGTCGCAGGTGGCAAGTCGCAGGTCGAAGGTGGCAGGTCGCAGGTCGCAGGTTGATCGTTGATTGTTGACTGTTGATTGTTGACTGTTTCCCCCTCTCCTGCCATGATCCGTATCGTCACCGATAGCACCGCCGGCCTGTCACCTGAGATGGCCCGACAGTACGGCATCGCCGTCGTGCCGCAGGTCGTCATCTTTGGGGACGAGCAGTTCCTGGAACTACAGGAATTGAGCGCCGCTGATTTCATGGCCCGCTTGCAGGCAGCTCGCATCCTCCCCAAGACGGCCGCCCCCTCGCCGGGCGCGTTCGAGGCCGTCTACCGGCCCTGGGTCGAAGCCGGCGACGCCATCCTCTCCATCCACCCTTCAGCCGACATCAGCGGCACCATGCGCGGGGCCACCGCCGCTGCGGCCTCGTTTCCGGGCGCCGACCTCCGCCTCCTCGACACCCGCACCATCGCCGGCCCGTTGGGGCGGTTGGTGTTGCTGGCCGCCGCCATGGCCGCCGAAGGCCGCCAGGTTGACGAAATCTGGCAGCGGCTGAACGAGCTGGCCCCGCGCGCCCGCATCTACTTCCTGGTGGACACCCTCGACTATCTGCAACGGGGCGGGCGCATTGGCGGCGCCGCCGCCCTGGTGGGAAGCCTGCTGCAGGTCAAACCGATCTTGGGGCTGAGCGATGGCCGGGTGGTGGTCGTCGAACGGCAGCGCACCCACAGCCGCGCCCTCAACCGCCTGAAAGAACTGGTCATCACCGCAGCGGCAAGGGGCGAGGCCGCCTATCTCTCGGTCATGGACGCCGGCCGGCCGGTGCTGGCCCAGACCCTGGCCGACGAACTCCAGGCCACACTCGACGCCCCCGATGTCTTCAGCGCCGACCTGGTCCCTGCCATCGTCACCCACACCGGGCCGGGCGCGCTGGGCGTGGGCTTCTTCCTCGCCGAGGCCGCATGATCTCCGTCCGCACGCTCGACACAACCCGCCGCGGCGATGCCCGCGCCTGGATCGCCCTGCCCTACCGCCTCTATGCCGGCGATCCCCTCTGGGTGCCGCAGATGGTGGACGAGGCCCGGATGCAGCTCGACCGTCGCCGCAACCCCTTCTTCCACCACTCCCAGGCCGATTTTCTGCTGGCCGAGCAGGATGGCCGGGCCGTGGGCCGGCTGGCAGTGATGGAAAACAAACCCTACAATGCCCGCCGCGGCCGCAAGGCGGCCTTGTTCACCCATTTCGAGACCAGCAAGGACTTCGCGGTGACGCAGGCCCTGTTCGAGGCCGCCTTCGCCTGGATGCGCCAGCGCGGCCTGGACACCCTCATCGGCCCCAAGGGCTTCCTCACCGCCGACGGCCTGGGGATGCTGGTCGAAGGCTTCCACCGTCGCCCGGCCATCGGCATCGCCTACAACCCGCCCTTCTACCACGACCATCTGCTGCGCCTCGGCTGCGAGCGTGAGACCGACTTCGTCTCCGGCTATCTTCCGGCCAACCACGAGATCCCCGATCGCATCTTCCGCCTCGCCGACAAGGTCAAGGAACGCTACGGCTTTCGCATCGAACAGTATCGCAGCAAAAAAGAACTCCAGGCCATCGTGCCGAAGGTGGTGGAGACCTACAACCAGAGCTTCGTCGACAACTGGGAATATGTGCCGATCACGCCCGCAGAGGCCAAAGTCATCGCCAAACGGCTGCTCGACATCATCGAACCGGGGCTGGTGAAGCTGGTGTGGAAGGGCGACGAGCTGGTGGGCTTCCTGCTCTGCTATCCCGATATTTCGGCCGCCATCCAGCGCACGGGTGGGCGGCTGTGGCCGTTTGGCTTCATCTCGTTACTGCGCGAGTTTGGCCGCACAGAATGGGTCAACGTCAACGGGGCAGGCATCCTGGCGCCGCACCGGGGCCGGGGTGTGGATGCCATGCTGTTCGCCGAAATCGCCCGCACCATCGCCCAGAGCCGCTACAAGCACGCCATTGTCGTCCAGATCGACGAAGGCAACGCCAAGATGCAGGCCGAAATGGCAGCCCTGGGAGTGACTTTCGATACCCGCCACCGCATCTTCCGCCGCCAACTGGCGTGATTCGCAGGGTCAGGACAATCTATGACCATAGCCATCGAGATCGCAGCCATCTTCCTGCTGATCGGGATTAACGGCGTGCTGGCCATGTCCGAGATCGCCATCCTCTCGGCCCGCAAGGTGCGGCTGCGCCAGATGGCCGACCAGGGCAACCGGGCGGCGCAGACCGCGCTCGACCTGGCCACCGAGCCGGCCGACTTCCTCTCCACCGTCCAGGTTGGGATCACACTGCTGGGCATCCTTTCCGGCGTCTTCGGCGGGGCCACGCTGGTGCTGACGCTCGAACACCGCCTGGAGCAGTTCCCCGCCCTGGCCCGTTTCAGCCCCCAGATCGCCCTCCTGATCGTCGTCTCGGCCATCACCTACTTCTCACTGGTGCTGGGCGAACTTTCACCCAAACGCTACGGCCTGACCCACGCCGAACGCATCGCTGTGCGCATGGCCCCCTCCATGCGGCGGCTGGCGCGGCTGGCCTCGCCGGTGGTGCGGCTGCTCAGCTTCTCCAGCAGCCTGGTCTTGCGACTGCTGCGCATGCAACCCGCCGCCGATGCAGCCGTGACCGAAGACGAGATCAGGGCCATGATTGAACAAGGGACGGACGCCGGCGTGCTGGAACCGATCGAGGAGGAACTAGTCGGCCGGGTCTTCCGGCTGAGCGACCAACGCGCTCAGGCTTTGCTCACACCTCGCACCGAAATCGACTGGATCGACCTGGATGAGCCGCTCGCGGCCAGCCTGCAGGCTATCGCCGCCCGCCCTCACGTCCAATACCCCGTCGCCCGCGGCAGCCTGGACAGCGTAGTGGGCGTTGTCCGCGCCCAAGACCTGTTGGCCACAGCCCTCGCCGGTCAGGCCATCGACCTGGCAGCCATGCTCCAGCCGGCCATCTTCGTGCCCGAAACCCTGCCCGCCCTCGACCTGCTGGCGCAGATGCGCGACCGGCGCAGCCGCATCGCCCTGGTCATCGACGAATACGGCGGTCTCGAGGGCCTGGTGACGATGACCGATGTCCTGGAGGCCATCATCGGCGAGTTCAAGGCCCTGACCCCCTCCGAGCAGGAAATCGTGCGGTTGGAGGACGGCTCCTATCTCCTGGATGGCATGGTCGCAACCGCCGAACTGAAAGAACTGTTGGGGCAGCGGGAGTTGCCGATGGAGGACGAGCGCGCCTACAGCAGCCTGGGCGGCATGATCATGGCGACGATGGGGCGTATTCCCGGTATCGGCGACGCCTTCAGCTGGGGCGGATTCCGCTTCGAGGTGGTGGACATGGACGGGGCGCGGGTGGATCGGGTGCGGGTGACGCCGACCCAAGCGCCGTGAGCCGGCCTCAGCCCGCCAGCACCTCTTTCATCCGCTTGGCCGCCTTATCGCGGTCGAACTTCTCCAGCAGCCGTTTGCGGATGCGCAGGCTGATGGGGGTCACTTCCAGCAGTTCGTCGTCGGCCAGATATTCCATGCACTCGTCCAGGCTCATCACCAGGGGCGGGGTCAGGCGTTCCTCCAATTCTTTGGTCGAACTACGGATGTTGTCCAGATGCTTGCGCTTGCAGACATTGACATCGAGATCGCCCGGCCGCTGGTGCTCACCCACCACCTGCCCCTGGTAGACATCGACCCCCGGCCCGACGAACAGCACCCCGCGTTCTTCGGCGTTGCGAAGCCCGTTCGAGGTGGTCGGCCCCGTCTCCCAGGCCACCAACGAGCCGCGGCTGCGCGAGGCGATGGGACCGGCAAAAGACAAATAATCATGGAAGAGCGTGTGCATCGTGCCTGAGCCGCGGGTGGCGGTGAGGAACTGGTAGCGGAACCCCAGCAGGCCGCGCGTGGGCGCCAGATAGGTGAGGTGGATATTGCCGGTGGACTCCTCCTCCATGTTCATCATCTCGCCCCGGCGTTTGCCCAACATCTCCACCACCACGCCCACAGCATCGGGCGGGCATTCGATGTGCACCTCCTCGAATGGCTCCAGTTTCTCGCCATCCTCGCCATCGCGCAGGATGACCTCGGGCCGCGAGACATGGAACTCGTAGCCTTCGCGCCGCATGGTCTCGATCAAGATGGCCAGATGCAGTTCGCCCCGGCCCGAAACCAGGAACGAATCGGCGCTGTCGGTGTCCTCCACGCGCAGGGCCACGTTGTGTTTCAGTTCTTCATACAGCCGCTCGCGCAACCGGCGCGAGGTGCTCCACTTGCCCTCGCGCCCGGCAAAGGGCGAGTTATTGACGCCAAAGGTCATGCGCACGGTGGGCGCCTCGACTCGGATGCTGGGCAGGGCGATGGGGTTGAGGGGATCGGCCAGGGTCTCGCCGATGGCGACGCCTTCCAGCCCGGCGATGGCGACGATCTCGCCCGCCTCTGCCATCTCGACCTCCACCTTTTCCAGCCCTTCGTGCACATAGAGATAGCGGACGCGCTCCGGCGCCGTCTCGCCGTCGAGCAGGAGGCGGGCCACCGCCTGCCTGGCCTGGATGCGCCCGGCAAACACGCGTCCCACCGCCGTCAGCCCGCGGTAGGGGTCGTAGCCGAGGGTGGTGACCAGCATCTGCAAGGGGGCGTGGACATCGACCACCGGGCAGGGGACATGGCGCAGGATGGCATCGAAGAGCGGCTGCAAGTCGGGGCCGAGCGCGGAGGTCAGCCCGGCCCGGCCTTCGGTGGCCACGGCATAGATCACGGGGAAGTCGGCCTGTTCGTCGCTGGCGCCGAGTTCGATGAACAGATCGAAGGTCTCGTTCAGCACCCGGTCGGGTTCGGCATCGCGGCGGTCGACCTTGTTGATGACGACGATGGCGCGATGCCCCAGATCGAGCGCCTTCTTGAGCACAAAGCGAGTTTGCGGCATCGGCCCTTCGGCCGCATCCACCAACAGCAGCACGCCATCGACCATGTTCAGCACCCGCTCCACCTCGCCGCCGAAATCGGCATGGCCGGGCGTATCGACGATGTTGATCTTGACCTGCTGGCCCGCCGTCTCGTCCCAGATGCTGATGGCTGTGTTCTTGGCCAGGATGGTGATGCCGCGCTCGCGTTCCAGGTCGTTGGAATCGAGGACGCGCTCGGCCACCTGCTGGTTGGCGCGGAAGACGCGCGCCTGCCGCAGGAGACCATCGACCAGGGTGGTTTTGCCGTGGTCGACGTGGGCGATGATGGCGATATTGCGGAGGTCGGTGCGGGGGGTCATGGTGGGGCGGGAGGCGGGAGGTGGGAGGCGCGTCGGGCGGAGTTCGCACGCCGACGTGCGCATGGTGCACGTCGGCGTCGATCTGTGCAAGAGGTAATCGCCGCCAAACAGACAGAGACCCCGGCAGGTGGCCGAGGTCTCTGGATGGGCAGGGATGACAGAGTAAAAGCTATTGTAGCAGAGGCGCAGCGTGGAGCCAAAGCTGAAGGAGAGGCAACGGCGATGCCAACGATGCCACGCCGACCAGACTAGGCGCCGCCACTCGCCGCCCGCAGACAAAGCACCAGGGTGTAGCCGATAGGCGCCAGGGCAGGATAAGCGTGACGGAGGGCAACAACCTCAAACCCTGCTCGTCTTGCCGCCTGGTGGGCGAATTGGGGAGTCCGCGGCGTAGCCGGATAGGTCAGGCGCGAGGCCGCGGCATAGAGCCAACCCCACGGGCTGTAGGCATTGGGATAGGTGACGACGAGAAGGCCGCCAGGCGCCATGTACCCTTTCAGCAATTCGAGCAACGGGCCGGGTTCAGGGTAGTAGTCCAAGACGCCGATACAGGTGATAACCGGCCACTCGCGTCCTGACAACTGCGCAGGATCGGAAATGAACTCGGCGGTCAGGTTCAGACGAGCGGCCTTGGTGATGGCCTGATCGAGCATCCCTGTCGAGATGTCATAGGCTGTGACGGTGCAGCCCCGACGGAGGAGGTCAAGGGTTGTACGTCCTGTTCCGCAACCGTAGTCGAGAACCAACGAACCGGCAGGAACAAGAGGCCGGATTTGCCGTAACTCGCGCTCGCCTACGAACGCGGTCAGGTGGTTGTCATAGCGCGGAGCAAAGTCATTGAAGTGCTGGCGAATTGTCGCGACGGGTTTCATTCTCGATGACCTGCCAGGTCAGGAAGCCAACAAAGCGAATCAGCCAAAAAGCGATCAGTCGGTAGGCAAGGGCGGCAGCCACAGCCACGGCGCCCGGCGCACCCAGCCGGGCGTAGATCACAGCCAAAGAGGCATCAGCCAGGCCCAGGCCACCGGGCAAAGCAGCCAGGCCGCTGAGCAAGAGCATCAGACCATAGCCGCTGAGCAACATGCCGGGCGAAATCTTGTAGTGAAAGGCGGCAAAACATACGCCCAGTGTGGCGACGTCCAGGAGGACGCGTCCGGCGGCTGTGAGCAAAAAGGGCGCTTGCCGCGCCTGGCGCAAGTGCGATAGCCCATCATAAAAGCGATCGACGCGAGCTGCGATGGCAGACTGAGTTAAGGGCTGGCGGTGAATACGGGGAGACAGGGCGAGGAGAAGGCGATTCCAGCCTCGCGCCAGTCGCCACGCCCAGGTCATGGCGCGAGTGCGATGCTGGCCGATCCACAGGACTAGACCGCCCAGAATGACGGCCAGCAGCGCCACCGCCACGAGAAAGAACGTCTGCACGGAGCTGAGCGGCTCCCGACGAAGCACGTAACCAAGCCCGGAGAAGGCGACCATCGCCATCATCAGGCCCAGGTAGAACGTTTCCATGCCTGCCGTGAAGGTCGAAGCCTCAGCCGAATAGCCGCTGCGTTTCAACAGATGCGCTCGCATGACCAGGCCACTGGCGCCGGCGCTGGGAACAGCTACCTCGATGAAGGCGATGGCAGGCAACACGGCCACGATCCGCCAGAAGCCGATCCGCCCTTCGAACGGTCGCAGCAGGAGGAAATTGAGCGCCGCCAAAAGGCAATACGAGGCAAAGTGGATCCCTGGCGCCGCGGCCAGCCAGAACCAATCGGCGGTGCGGAATAGGTGCGCTACTTGCCGAAATTCATGCACAAGCGGCCAGAACAGGTAGAGCACCACGGCAAAGGCCACCAGGCTGAGGCCAACTTTGAACCACTTCATAACTGGTTCCATCCGCCAACGGGCGGCCCCTGGCCGATGCGCCGGCGCACATCAGCCAGCGACGTGGAGTCGCTGCCATCTCCCCACATGGCCTCGATCCACCAGGTGGCCCCGGCTTCGTCCCAGACCCGCACCTGTTCGGCGGCCTCGTCCGGTCTGTCGCCGGGTGTGCGGCCTTCTACCACGATGTCGAAAGGCGTCGCCGGGTCGCGGTTGGCGGCGACAAAGGCTTTGATTTCACGGATGTCGGCGGGGTCGAGGTTCACGAATTCGCCTTTCTCGTTCATCTTGGCCGGGAGCAGACCATCGTAGCGCAGGGCGCGGCGCAGGGATTTGGGCCGCGGCCAGGCCCCCACCACCCAGATCGGGATGCGCGGCTGTTGGACGGGCGCCGGGGCATGGAAGGGAAAGTCGAGTGGGGTGATCTGGTAGTGCTTGCCCTGGTAGCTGAATGGCTGGCCGGCCCACAGCCCGGTGAGGATTTCCAGGCCCTCATCGAGCAATTCGGCGCGGGTCTTGCGGTCGGTGATCTCGCCAAAGGAGAAGAAGCCAGTGTCGACAGCGCCCAACCCCACCGAAAGGATGACCCGGCCGCCGGAGAGATGGTCGAGGGTGGCGGTCTCGGAGGCCAGTTTCCAGGGCCGCATGCGCGAGAGGGGTGTGATCATCGTGCCCAGGCGGATGCGCTCGGTGCGCATGGCGGCGGCGGTCAGGCTCACCCAGGCATCCACGCCCCACACCGGCTCCCAGACGAAGAATCCATCCCAGCCGGCCTGTTCGGCCTCGTGGGCCAGGTCGGCGGACAGGCGGGCATCGCCAAAGGGGAGTACAAAGCCATAGTTCATGCGTCCTCCAGCAAACGTAGACGCCTGACGGGTCGTGGGAAGCGTTGCTCGGCCGGCGACCTGTCAGGTGGGTAGATCGACCAGCGCCTCGCCGTTGGTCAGCTCCGTCAGCGCGGCGGCAAAGGCGGCGGCCCGGTCGGCCGGCAGCCGCAGATGATAGCTGACATCGGCGGCGTAGCTCTCGTGGAGAGGCGTGGCCTCGAATTGTGGCAGCAGACGGAGCAAGGGGGCGACGCCGGCATAGGAGACGACCACCTCAAGCTCGGACATGGGCACATGCTGGGCTACCGGCAGCCCGGCCAGGGCCAGTTTGACGCCGCCGCTGTAGGCCCGCACCAATCCGCCCTTCCCCAGCAGCGTCCCGCCAAAATAGCGCGTGACCACGGCGGTGATGTCGCCCAGCCGGCTGTGCTCCAACACCGTCAGCATTGGCCGGCCGGCGGCGCCGTGTGGCTCGCCGTCGTCGCTGAACCCCACCTGGCCGGTGCTGCCCGGCGGCCCCACCAGGTAGGCCCAGCAATTGTGCGTGGCGTCGGCGAACTCGGCCCGGACCGCAGCCACGAAGGCGCGGGCATCGGCCAGGGTGGGGGTGGGAGCCAGGGTGGTGATGAAGCGACTGCGCGAGATTTCCTCCTCCACACGGTGGATGGTTGCGGGGATGGGGTAGCGATCAGCCATCGAGTCCCGCCTCCACCTTTCCCACTCGCCCGTCCGCCTCGTCCAAGACGGTCTCGGCCGCTGCCAGCACCTGCCACACGCCCAGCTCGGCCAGACAGGTGCGGGCGGCGCAGCCATGCCGCTGGCCCACGGCATGGCCGACGTAGGCGCAGGGCGAGCAAGGGATGCCAAGCCGCACCACCTGGCTGGGGCTGTGCGGCGTCCACGGCGCCCAAGCCAAATGGTTGGTGGGGCCGAAGATGGCGACCAGCGGCGTGCGCATGGCGGCGGCGATGTGGGCGACGCCGCTATCGGCGCCTACGAACAGGCGGGCGCGGGCCAGCACCGCCCCCAGCTGAGGCACGGTCAGACGTTTGCTCAGGTCGAACACCGGCGACTGTGCGGCCGCCAACACGGCGTCGACGCCATCATCGGCGCCGCCGACGAGGACGGTTGCCAGCCCCTGCCGCCGTTCCAGCTCGGCTGCCAGGGCTGCGAACTTGGGCGGGTCCCAGCGCCGGGCCAGCGAAAAGCCGCCGGAGCCGGGGTGGAAGACGGCGAAGGGGCGAGCACCCGGCCCGGCGCCCAGGAGCGCCTCGGCCACGGCCCGGTCGCCGGCCGCGATGGGCAGGTCGAGCGAGGCGTCGGCGGCAGTTGCACCCAGGCGGGCGGCCAGCGCCAGCCAGTATTCGACCTCGCGCCGGACGCCGAAGCCCTCGTCGGGCGCGGGGTGTGTGAACCAGCCGCCATGACCGTTGTCCAGCCCGACCGTGACCCTGGCCCCCGTGATCGCAATCAACAACCGCTGCTTGGCCCGCCCCAATGGCGTCGTCAGGTGGTGAAAATTCACCACCGTATCATAGCCCCGCCGCCGCAGCGCACCCAGGTTGTGCACCAGCGGCGACCACTGGGAGGGGCGCAAGGCGCTCAGGCCCTCGAAATGGGTCTTGGGAAAGACAACGACCTCATCCACCAGGGCCGAATCGCGCAAGAGCACGGCGGTGTGAGGGTTGACAAGGGCATCGATCCGGGTTTGGGGAAAGGTCTGGCGCAGGGCGCGCAGGGCGGGCGTGATGTTGAGGACGTCGCCGAGGTCGGCCAGCTTGATGGCCAGGAGGCGGCGGGGCGGCGGGGCAATGGGGGCGGGCATGGCAAGGATGATTCTAACATGGATCGAGGGATCAAGTGCGACGCACTTCAAGCGTAGGTGCGTCGCACTTTGCAAGTGCGACGCACCTGATCCATAATGACTGTATGTCTACACGAAATGAGGTGCGTCATGCCGCAGCTTGATCTTTTCGCCGACGCCGAGGAGACGGTGGAAGTCGGGACCGTGAGCGAAGCTGAAGCAAGGCCGGCAGCTGGGCTGAGCCGATCCAGTTCGATCAGCGCCGCGCTGCCGCTCTATCGCAGCTATCTGCTGGGCAACGGCCTGTCCGAGAACACGGTCACGGCTTTTCTTGGCGACATCCGTTTGCTGGTCAAATTTCTACATGAGACAGCCAGCAAAGAAGCCCTGAACGCCATCGGGACGGATGTTCTCAATCAATTCCTCTACTGGTTGCGCTTCGAGCGCAAGGACCCCGAGGGCAAACCGGTGCCGTGCAGTCCTAAGTCCTTCGCCCGCCGCATCACCAGCCTGAAGTCGTTTTTCGGCTGGCTGGCCGCCACCGAGGTGCTGCCCGCCGACCCGGCAGCCGCTGTGATCCAGGAGAGCGTGCAGGCGCCCTTGCCACGCATCCTCAACGATGCCGAGACCGAGCGCCTGATGCGGGCGACGCGCGATTTGCTGTGGTCGCCGAGCAAACCCGACGCCCGTCCGCATCTGCTGGTGTTGCTGCTGCTACAGACGGGGCTGAAGAAGGGCGAGACGGTTGGCATCCGCCTGGAGGACATCGACAGCTCGAATCCGCGCGAGCCGGTGCTGACGGTGCGCTATGAGGATGGTCGCCATCCGCACAAAGAGCGCCAGCTGTTCCTGGGCCCTGGCTTTCTACCGGTGCTCAACCAATATCTGCGCATCTATCAGCCGGCAAGCCATCTGTTCGAATGCACCCCGCGCAATCTCGAGTACATCCTTGAGGATGCCGCCCACCTGGCCGACATCCAGGGCGGCGTCTCGTTCGAGACCATGCGCTGGACCTCGGCCGTCCGTTCCTACCGCTTCGGCGCCCCACCCGACGCCCTGCGCCAGAAGCTCGGCCTCAGCGCCATCGCCTGGCGCGAGACGTTCGAGAAGATCAAGCGGCTGGCAGGGCCAGCGATGTGAGGAGGGGCAGGTCGCAGAGCTTGTCCTGAGTGAAACGAAGGATCGCAGGTGGCAGAGCTTGTCCTGAGTGAAACGAAGGATCGCAAGTCGCAGGTCGCAGGTGGCAAGTGGCAAGTGGCAGGTGGCAGAGCTTGTCCTGAGTGAAACGAAGGATCGCAGGTCGCAGGTGGCAGAGCTTGTCCTGAGTGAAACGAAGGATCGCAGGTGGCGGGGGGCAGATGCAATAACTTTAGTTTCCGCTAAGTGCTGACGTGACAAAGGCGGCTGGATGGTTCATGATTGCAGGAAACCATTCCCACAAGCTCCTGCAAGGAGAGAACCATGCCAACCGCCGTACGAGAGACTATA
>JAIBAP010000088.1 GCA_019695115.1 Caldilineales bacterium
TCCGCACATCGTCAATCAGCATGGGCCGTCGAATAAACCATGCCTGAATACTTGTTCTCTACCTCAGTTGTTAATGTTCAGGGCCGACCTTTGGGTCCCCCTAAATTTTGCGCAAAATTCGAGTGATACGTGATACGTGATGCGTGACACGTGATACGTGATGCGTGATGCGTGATGCGTGAAGTAAACGCGATTACGGAACACGGAACACGTCCCACGGAACAGGTCCCACGGAACACGCAACACGGAACACGGAACACGCAACACGGAACCCGGAACACATCACTACGAGTGCGCCGAACGAACGATCAGAATCGGCATCTCCGTCACTTTGTTCAGCATCTGGCCCACCACACCGGCCAGGCTGATGCGCCCGTCGCGGTCGGCCAGAGGCGAGCCGAGGACGAGAAGATCGTACTTTCCCGCGGCCAACTCGTTGTCGATTTCGACGCCGACCTGACCGGTGCGGGTGGCAGTCCTGGCCGGGACGCCCAACGCATCCAGCGAACGCACGCCGCCGCCCAGAAAGCGTTCGGCCCGTTCGCGGTTCAGTTCCAGGTCTTCGCCCTCCGGCAGCACCGAGAGCAGTGTGGCCTGAGCGCCCAGGTGGCGCAGCAGCCGCCCGGCAAAGAGCACATCGTCCTTGCCCGGTTCGCCGCTGGTGACGCAGATGAGGGCGCGGTCGAGCGCCAGCCGGCCGTGCGAGACCAACAAGAGGTTGTGCTCGCCGGCTTCGAGCAGGGCTTCGGCCAGCGCCTGTCCTTCTCGCCCGGCCATGCCCAGCACCACCAGGTCGCACGGCTCGCGCTCGGCCTCGCGCCTGACCGCCTCGGCCAGCGGATCGATCGTGGCCCGCGCCTCCAGCGAGGCCAACCCGCTGCCCAACTGCTCTTTGGCCGCCTGCAGATGGCGGCGCAGCGCCTCGCCCTTGAGTCCATAGCCGAGCACCACCGTGCGGGCGTGGGCCAGGCGGGCGATCTGTCCGCCCAGATCGAGCGCGGCCTGAGCCTGGGCCGAGCCATCGGTGGCGATCAGGAAGCGCAGGCCGGGGTGGGCCAGGGCATGGACGCGGCGCACGCCCACCCACACCTCCTGGCCCGGTTGCAGGGGCAGTCGCTCGACCAGGTCCTGGCTGCGGGTGGCCTCGACCAGCACGGCGTCTTCACCGAACGTGACTGGCGGGGCGATGGGGCGCACGCCGGCGATGGGCGGCAGTCGCAGCCGCAGCCGCTCGAACGAACCGGCGAAACTCAGTTGCTCGACCCGCCCGCAACCGAGCAGGGGACAATCGATGACGGCAGAGTCGCTGACCAGCACATCTTCAGGACGAAAGAGCACCTGCACCCGCTCATCTTGCCCGTCGCTCCCGAACTCTCCCGTCAGTGGAAACTGCACCGGCCCCACCTGCACCCCACCGGCCGCACGCTTGCCCACCAGCAGATTGGGCGCACCCAGAAAGGCGGCGACGAATTCCGTCTGCGGGCGCAGATAGAGTTCATCGGGCGGCCCGACCTCCAGCAGCCGGCCGAAGTTCATCACTCCCAGCCGGTCGGCCAGCTCGAACGCCTCCTCCTGGTCATGGGTGACGAGGATGGTGGTGATCCCCAGCTCGCGCTGGATGGCGCGCAGGGTCCGTCTCAATTCGGCGCGGATCTTGGCGTCGAGAGCGCCGAGCGGCTCGTCGAGCAGGAGGGCTTCGGGGCGATGGGCCAGCGCCCGCGCCAGCGCCACGCGCTGCTGCTGGCCGCCCGAAAGCTGGCGGGGCATGCGGTTGCCCAACCCGGCCAGCCCCACCAACTCCAGCAGCTCGTCCCGGCGGCGGCGGCGCTCGGACTTGGGCGTCTTGCGGATGCTGAGGCCAAATTCGATGTTGTCGGCCACCGTCATATATTGGAAGAGGGCGTAGTTCTGGAAGACGAAGCCGATGCGCCGTTCCTGTGGCGGCAGCTGGGTGACATCGCGCCCGTGGAGGAGGACGCGGCCGTGGTCGGCAGTGGTCAGCCCGGCGATGGTGCTGAGGACGGTGGTCTTGCCGCTGCCGCTGGAGCCGAGCAGGACGAAGAACTCGCCGTCCGCCACCTCCAGCGAGACATTGTTGACCACCGGATGGCCGCTGTAGCGTTTGGTGAGTTGGTCGAGGACGATGGACATGGCTGATTTCTCTCCCACCATCCTGACCCCGCCGGATGACAGACCCCGTGATAAAGCTGTGATAAAGCTGTGACAATGACAAGCAGCGGTCGGAGCGCTGCCAGCGCTCCGACCGCTACTTTTTCGTCAACCCATACCCCACCCCCGGCACCGTCTCGATGTAGACCGGCCGGGCGGGGTCCGGCTCGATCTTGGCCCGCAGCCGCCGCACCAGCTGCCGCAGCATGTCCCGGTCGCCGCCCTCCGGCCCCCACACCTGGTCGATGATCGCCTCGGCGCTCAGCACGCGCCCGGCGTTGGCCATCAGACAGTCGAGCAGCCGCGCTTCCAGCGGCGTCAGGGTCGCCGCCTCGCCACCTTCGACGCGGGCTTCCCGGCGGGCCAGGTCGAGCGCAATCGGTCCTGCCTGGCGCAGAGCGGGCGAGGGCGCTTTGCCGGCGCGACGGAGCACCGCCTGAGCGCGGGCCACCAGTTGGCGCGGGCTGAACGGCTTGGTAACATAATCGTCCGCGCCCCATTCCAGCCCGCGCACCAGATCATCCTCCTCCCCGCGCACCGTCAACAAAATGATGGGCGTGTCGGCTTCGGCGCGAATGCGGCGGCAGACGGTGAAACCGTCCAGCCGGGGCAGATTGACATCGAGCACGACCAGATCCGGGGCGTCCTCGGCCCAGCGTCGCAGCCCGGCCTCGCCATCGTGCGCCTGGATGACATCGAACCCCGCCCGGCGCAGGGCAAAGGCCACCAGATCGGCCAGCACCCGGTCGTCATCGACCACCAATGCCTTCATGCTGTCGTTTGCCCTGAACGCGCCAGGGGCAGGGTGAACCAGAAGACAGCGCCGCCGCCCGGCCGGTTCTCGGCCCCTACCTTGCCGCCTTGGGCCTCGATCACGGCCTTGACCACCCAAAGCCCCAACCCTACGCCGTATTGCGCCTCATTCGCAGCCAGGTCGGTGCGATGCAACCGCCGGAAGTGATCCTGCCATAGCTCGGGCGGCGCACCCGGCCCGCGGTCGGCCACACCCACGCGCACCTGCTCCGTCTCGATGGCCACGCTCACCTCCACCACGGCTCCGTCCGGCCCGTACTTGCCAGCGTTCGAGAGCAAATTGATCAGCGCCTGCTGCGTGCGCCGGCTGTCGGCCTGCACCATTACGGGCGCCTCTGGCATCTGCACCACCAGGCGCTGTCCGCGCCTTTCCAGCAGCGGGCGGATCACCTCCACCGCTTCGCCGACGATGCGGCCCAGGTCGGCCGGGCGAGGGTGGACATGGAAACGCCCGACCTCGATGCTGGCCCCCTCCAGCAGGTTGTCCACCAGCGTTTGCAGACCGATGATGCCCAGGTGCAGCGAGGCCAACAACTCCTGCAGCTCGGCCGGGCTGAGTTCGGGCGCCTGGTCGCGCAGCAATTCGCTGGAAGCGGCCAGGGCCGAGAGCGGCGTGCGGAACTCGTGCGTGACATTGGCCAGGAACTGCCCCACCAGCCGGTGGACGGCCTCTTCTTCGCTGACATCACGGAACACAAGCGCCAGGCGGGCCTTGCCGGCTTCGGGCGGGAGCAGGCGGGCGCCGGTGACATCCAGGGTGGCCGAGCGATGGCCGGCCAGGAGGACGCTGATCTTCTGGCGCAGGCCGGGGCCGGGGAGGAGACGGCTGAAGGGGACTTCGCCCTCGGTCGGTCTGAAAACCTCATCGCAGAGGCGCCCGACTACTTCTTCCTTGCGCCAGCCGGTGATGTGCTCGGCCCCGGCGCTGAAGAAGCCGATGCGCCCGGCATGGTCGAGGGTCATGATGCCCTCGACGATGGCCTGCAACAGATGGTCGGACCAGGCCTTTTCGCGGCGCAGGTCGGCCAGGGTGCGTTGCAGATTGCGGCCGGAGTCTTCGAGCGCCTGTGCCGCCATCGCCACCTCGCGCACCCTGATTTCTTCGGCCAGCGAGGTGTCCAGGCTGCCGCCGCTGCCCAAGGTGGCGGCGGCGTCGGCCAGCCGCGCCAGGGGGCGGTTGATACGTCGGGCCAGAAAGGCGCCCAGAAGGGAGCCGACGAGGGCCGTTGCCAGGATGCTAAAGGCCAGCGTGCGGGCCAGTTGCTGCTGTGTGCGTACCATGTCGGTCACAGCCAGGGCGATTTCGACCTGAGCGACGGGGGACGATGGGCGGGAGACGGAGGGCAGAAGCTCCGCCAGAGGCAAGCGAGCAGCGTAATAAGGATCGCCCCCCCACGAAAAGGTGAGGTGTTCGCTGCCGTCCGCCGCTGTCGCCGCGGTTCGGCGATTGGTGATCGGCCGCTCGCCGCTGGCGCTCGAGGCCGCCTGCCGTTCGCCCAGGAACAGCGTGTGTTCCAGACCGGTTTGGGTGTGCATCTTCTGCGCGAACTGCTCGTCCAACCGTTCTCCCAGGATGGCCAGGCCCTGGTTGGCGCCTGCGGCCTCGATGGGCCGGGCAGCCAGCAGCCAGAGGACCGTGGCGCCCTCATCGGGCAGGATCGAGAAGCCGGCCGCCGCGCCTGGCTCGCACAGCTGGGCGGGGAGGCGGCCGCCGCTCTGTCCGGCGATCTGGCCCCCCTGGCTGCAAATCAACACCGCATCGACGTCGGCCCCGCTCTGCAGGGCCTGCAGATAGGCGGCCAGGGCCGCGGGGTCGGCCTGGGCCAAGAGGGCGCGCAGGGTGGGGCGCTCGGCCGTCAGGGTGGCCAGCCCCACCAGCTCGTTCTGCCGGGCGGCGTACAGTGCCCGCGCCGCCTGGCTGCCCTGCTCGACCTGCGCCCAGGCCTGGCGCACCTGCTGCTGCCGGATCAGCCACAGCGCCGGCAGACCGACCAACAGCGCCGTCAGCAGCACCAGGCCGGTGAAGGCAAGGATGATCTGGAAAAGGAGACTCTGGCGTTTCATGGCGTGCTCGCAAGCGCAGGTCGGGAATGAACCGTGCGGCGCTTGATCTTCGCCCCACAGCATAGCGCCGCCTGGCAGCGGTGGCAAATCGTGAATTCACGCACAAGCTGGGCGCCCCAGGCCAAGGGCCTGTGGCCCAGGCAGTGAGCGGTGCGGAACTTGTTGGTTGCCGCACCGCTCACCTGGCGGCCCTGGTCACAGCTGCGCCAGCTGGAATTGCTGCCACAGATCCTGGGCCAGGTCTTCCGCCTGGGCGTGGAGGCCGTAACGCTCGAAGTGCTGGCACAGCCGGGTGAGGTCGCGCAGCAGGAAGGCGTAGGCATTGCGGTTGCTGAGGGCGAAGACCGCCTGGGGGAAGTCGATGATCGTCGCCTGGCCCTGCCAGTAGAGGATGTTGTAGGCCGAGAGGTCGGCATGGACGCGGTTGTGCGCCAGCATCAGTTCCACGTGCGCCAGCAGGCGCTCGAAGATCGGCCGGGCCAGCGCCCGCGGCAGGCTGATGCCGTGCAGGTTCGGGGCCGGCCGGTGCAGCTCGCCCAGGTAGGCCATGAGGATGGCGGCATCGACGCGGGCGATGGGCTTGGGCACATCGGCCCCGGCTTCGAAAAGCAGTTTCAGGGTGGCGTACTCGTGCTCGATCCAGGAGCCGATCTCGACTTCTTTGCCGAAACGGGTCTTTTTGGCGATGGCGCGATGGCGGCGGGCGTCGCGGATGCCCTTGCCCTGGTCGTCCAGCATCTCCCGGCCCTCGCGGTAGGGAGCGTCGTTGCTGAGGCTGCGGTGGGCGCGCGGGCGGTAGATCTTGGCGGCGATGAGGTCGAGGCCGGTGCTGGGATGGGCCTGGCAGCAGTAGACGGTGGCCTCTTTGCCACCCTTGACCGGGGCCAACACATCGGTGAGGATGCGGTCGCGGAAGAAGGGTGAGAGGGCGGTGCGCAGCATCAGCGCCTCGGCGTGCGAGGCCCGGTAGGTGATCTGGAAGTCGTCTTCGACCTCAGCCTGGGGGGATTCAGGGCCTGCGGCGGGGCGGGGTCTGCGCTGGGTCTCGTATGATCGCTGCCAGCGACCACGATGGCTGATGGCCAGCGGCAGCTCGTCGTAAGTATCGTCGGTGGTGGGTTGGTACTGCATGGTGGGATGCGAAAGGGGGTGATGAGTGGATGGCGGATCGATCCCATCCCGCAGCCACAGGCGCGGCCGCGGGATCGTCCCGTGGCCGTGCACCTTCGTTCCCTCCCAGGGGTGGGCGATGGCGACAAAAAAAGCCACGGGGCAACCGTGCGCCCGTGGCCGATGGTTATCTGGATTGTAGCAGCCGCGCCATGACGAAACGTCAGGACGGATGAACCAAACCCCTGGCCTGTTGGGGCGCACGCGTAGACGCGATGCGGACGGACACGTTTTCGGATGTCATACTGTACGCCTCCTTGAATGGAAAGATGGGGAAAGCATAGCACCGATAACCACCTGTGGCAAATTCGTCCAGAAAGCCCCGCGCAAGCGCCAGCCGGTACGATACATCTTCAGACGCGCGCATGGAAGCCGTCCCAGGTCAGGTCCCAGACGCAAGCAGCGGCAACCGTCGCACGCGAATGCGACCTGGCTGCACCGTCACCATCGCCCCCAACTCCAATTCTTCGTCGTATTCTTCCAGCACGCGCCGGATCAGAGCTACAAGTGCTTCGGCGCGCAGACCTTCGATACGAATACGGATGACGGATGGTCCCACGGCGCCCGAAAAGGCCAATAGAGCATGGAAATCGGCATCGAGCGTGACAACGATGCGGTCTTCGTGACGGGCATGCTCCAAAATGGCGACGTCAGCAGCGGTGGCAAGGCCGATCTCGCCGGTGTGAAAGGCGTCAACACCAAGTGCACGTAACAGGGCGGCTGCCGAGCGCGGCAATCCCTGGTCGAGCAAGAGGCTCACAGTGCGAACTCGACAACCCGGTCGTCGAGATGTCCGGCGGCATACACCAATGCCTGGCGGATGTCATCGTCTTCCAACTCAGGGTACTCCTGGCGTAGCTCAGTGCGATCCGGATAGATTGCCAGCAACTCGATCACGCGACGCACCGTCAGGCGCAGGTCGCGGATGCAGGGTTGGCCATTCATGCGGCCGGGGTGAATCGTGATGCGATTCAATATCATCGTCGGCTTCCTCCGTGCATTCATTTTCGCATGAAGTACATCGCATCGCAACCCTGCGGTAGGCAAGCGAGACGTCAGTCAAAACTGAAGTCACTTTGACATCAGTGGTTTTATCACGGACAAAGGACGAAAGACAATGGACGAAGAAGGCCGTCTGCATGGAGGAATCGCCTTTGTCCTTCGTCCCTTCGCTGCTCTCAGGGCAAGCTCTTCGTCTTTCGTCAAATCAGAAACGGAACTTATGGTTTCAGAGTGACTTGGGTCTAGGCCGCATTTGCGGCTACCAAGATCTGGTGTTTGTGTGCCTCAGCATAGATTCGTAAGGCGGCGATCATCCGCTGCTCATAATCATCATCCTGGGCTTGGAACCACTCGAGGAGATCAGGTTCGATATGCACGGTCACAGCCACAGGTTGTGGCAGGCGCCATTTGGCGCGGCGGAAGAACACCTCGTCCAATGGTCGGAGTTCGGAGTGATCGATATCGTTATCGGTCAGGCCATCAACCATGGCCCAGTTCGTCTCTGAGTAGTTGTTCATATTGGCGTCGTTCCCAGCACGAATGTGCTCGCAGTGCGCATATCGTAGCATGTGCGCTTGACTTGCGCAACCGCCGCCGGTTTCCGGGCTTTTGGCTCAGCCCTCGATCCTGATGTATAACACAGACGTTCTGTTCCTGATGAAGGATTGCTATGGCCGACTCTCTGACTCGCACGCCCGGCTTTGCCATCGACAGGCTGCCCGAAGCATTGCAGCCGGGTTTTCGCGAGTTGTATCAGGGCGCTTCGGCGGCGGCGGTATCGCACCTGGAGACGAATCAAGTCCACCAGGGCGATGCCCGCGATCTGTTGCCTCGGATCGCAGCCAACAGCGTGGCCCTCAGCGTGTGGTCGCCGCCCTACTTTGTGGGCAAGGACTACGAGGCCCATCTCAGCTTCGATGACTGGCAATCGCTGCTGGCGACGGTCATTCGTCTCCATTTTCCTATCATCCGCCCTGGCGGTTTCCTGGCTATCAACATCGCCGACATCCTCTGCTTTCAAGACTATTCCATGCCGCGCGTCCAGGCCGAGGCGGTGAGCCGGCGGCGGTCGCCGGTGACGCGAGAGGATGTGCTACGGGCGATGGCCGAGCATCCGACCTACAATCGCTACGAATTGGCCCGCCTATTGGGGTGCAGTGAGCAAACCATCGACCGCCGGTTGAACGGGAACAACATCCGTGGGGGTAAGTACGAGCCGCAGACGCGGGTCAAGATCGTGGGCGGGCTGATCGAGGAGTGGGCGCTTGCAGCCGGTTTCTTTCCCTATGACCGCCGCGTGTGGGTGAAAGATGCGGCCTGGGAAAACTCGCGCTGGGCGAGCCTATCCTATCGCGCCGTGGACGAATTCGAGTATATCTACATTTTCTGGAAACCGGGCATCACCCGATTCGATCGCACGCGGCTGACCCGCGAGGAGTGGCGGGAGTGGGGGTCGCGAGGGGTGTGGACCTTCCCTTCGGTGCGAGCCAATGACGATCATGAGGCGAAGTTCCCGATCGAGTTGCCGCGGCGGGTGATCCGTTTGCTTACGGACAAGGATGACATCGTGCTCGATTGCTTTTTGGGCAGCGGTACGACGGCGGTGGCCGCGCTTGAGCTTGGTAGGCAGTACATCGGCATCGAGCTTGAACCAAAATATGTTGCTCTCACCAGGCAGCGTTTGGCGGCTGGTTTTCAACCCACCTTGTGGACGCTCTGAACATGCTGATCCATCCCCAAGAACTCGTCAGCCATTTGACTCGCCTCGAAGATATCGAACGAGCCTCACTGCGGCTTGTCGTACAGGCGCTGCTTGACTTTCGCCAGACTGCACTCGAAATCTTTACTGCAGAATCGGACCTCGCCGCTGATATTGGCGAGGACATCACCCGTGAGGCATTGGACAAGTTGGGCATGTCCAGGATCGAGCAACGACTTTTCGGCAAGATAGATTTCAAGCGCGCGAGGTATCTCTTTCACCCCGAATACGCAATCAAACAAGCACTTTTTGTCGATTCGAAAGCTGAGAAGATCGAAGGCCAGAACACGGCTACACTACAAACCTCGCAGTTTTCTATGTCCGTTCGACAGATGCGATCGGGAGAAGAGGTGAATGTATCCGGCAAGTTGCCGCCGATTCTTGAACTTCAGGGCGATTCGTTCATCACGACGACGATCTTCGTCAAGTACAACTACCGCGACCAGGAGGGCAGGCATCATCTCGAGAGCATGACGGTTGCAGCTCTGCCCAATGGCCTGCTTCAGGAAAACTACAATCCCTCACCGCTCGACTCGATTTGGCTTGTGGGAAGGAATGCCCCCACGTTGGGTGAAGAGTTTCGCGTTCGCCTCAGCTTCGCGCGTCTGAAGAAGAAGGCCAACTGGCGGGTGCAACGGATTCCGTTGCCGCCTGGCGCTTTCGTTTGGGAGAGCTAAGGATCATACTCTGCGCATGACAAACACAATCGATCTCCCCCACTTCGGCGTCTTCTCCGCCGATGATGGCCTCATCCCGCTGACTGCGAGCAGCGACGGCCTCCACCGGGCGGGCGAGGACGGTGTGCGGGCCATTGCCACCACCGGTGATGGCAAGGTCGAGTTTATCGGCTTCGACCAACACACGCTGGCTTACGTCCGCTCGGCGCTGGGCTACCCCGCCTACTATCCTGTGCCCTCGGTCGAGTTGCATCGCCCCGTGCAGGCTGTGCTGATGGATTTGGATGGGACGAGCGTGCACAGCGAGCCGTTTTGGGTCTGGATCATGCAGATGACGACCGCTTCACTGTTGGGAGACCCCGACTTCGAACTGGAAGAGGCCGACCTGCCCCATGTCAGCGGCCACAGCGTCTCTGAGCACCTGAGCTACTGCCTGACCAAATACTGCCCCGACCGCACGCTGGAACAAGCGCGTTCGCGCTATTTCGAGCACACGCACCGCGAATTGGCGGCCATCCTGGCCGGCGGCGGGCGCAAAGAGGCGATGCAGCCGGCGCCGGGGTTGAAGGACTTTCTGCTCTGGACGAAGGGGCGCGGGATCAAGATTGCCCTGGTGACATCCGGGCTGTACGAGAAAGCCTATCCCGAGATCAAGGCCGCCTTCGACCTGCTGGCAATGGGCGCGCCAGAAAAGTTCTACGACGCCATCATCACGGCCGGGTTCCCACTACGGCCGGGCGAGGCAGGGACGTTGGGCGAGTTGGCGCCCAAGCCACATCCCTGGCTGTATGCCGAAGCCTGCCGGGTGGGGCTGGGCATCCCCTTCGAGCAACGGCACGGCGTCATCGGCATCGACGACAGCGGCGCCGGGGTCTGCTCGGTGCGGCTGTCGGGATTCACCACCGTCGGCATGGCGGGCGGGAATATCGAGGCCGCCGGTGCAAGGGTGCTCTGCCAGCACATCTGCCAGGATTTCAGCGAGGTGGCGCGGGTGATCGAAGGGTAAGGTGGGCGAGGTGCGACGCACTTCCAAAGTGCGTCGCACCTGGTCTACAGCACCTGGTCTACAGCACCTGGTCTACAGCGCCCGCATGCGGTTGTTGCGCGGATTGTGTTCGACCTCAGCCAGCCCCAGTACTTCCAGCACCGGTGGCACATAGAGGCCGAAACGCCCGCGCAGGCCCTTCTTCTGGCCATACCAGCCGCCGATGGGGTTATCGGGTGAGCGCCCCCAGGCTTCGACCGTGCCCTCTTTGGCCGGCTTTTGCTCGTCGGCGGCGCCCAACTCCATCCAGTCGCCATGCGCCTTCAGCATGGCGTGCAAATCGTCGATGCAGCGCAAATCGTAGAGCAGCTCGGTCGTTCCCACCCGGCACACCAGGGCGGGCGGCGTGCGCGTCTCGTCGCGGTGCATGGTGAATTCGGAAGTCCCCGGCGGCGTCTTCAGCACCCAGGGGGCGTCTTTGGTTCCACTTCCAGTTGCCATCTTGGTCTCCTTTCGTGTAGTCAGCGTGGTGTGTTTGTGTAGAGCCAGTAATCTCGAGACTTACCGGTGGGGCGGCGAGGCTGTTGGCGTTCTTGCGTTGCTCAGCAATCTGAGCAGTAATAGCGGTTGACAAAACGGCTTGCCGTTTCTCTCCTCCAGCGAATCGTCGCTCCTTTGTGAGTGGCCTGCCTGAAAGGGCTAGCTGGAGGAGTTTTGTTACCTATGCCCGCACCCTCTCCCCCTTCGCATCCCACAACGGCGTTTGCACTACCGTCGCCGGGATTTGCTCGCCGAAAAGCTCGATCTCGAAACCATGACCGGCAGCAGACAGTTCCACGGGCAGGTAAGCATAGACGATGCTTTTCCTGACCGAATAGCCATAACCGCCGGACGAAACCCAGCCGATCACTTGATTTCCGTTCCAGATCGGCTCGTTGCCCAGGACAATGGCCTCGCTATCCGCCAGCGTCAGGCAGCACAAGCGCCGCCGGATGCCCTCCGCCCGCTGTCGCAGCAGCGCCGGCCGGCCGATGAACTCGCCCTTGTCAAGTCGCACGGCAAAACCCAGGCCCGCTTCGTAGGGCGTGTAATCGGGGCCGATGTCGCCGCTCCAATAGCGATAGCCCTTTTCCAGCCGCAGCGATTCGATGGCCCGATAGCCGGCTGCGACCAGCCCCTCGTCCTGCCCCGCCCCCCAGAGCGTCTCCCACAGCAGCTGGCCGTACTCCATCGGCGCGTAGAGCTCCCAGCCCAGCTCGCCCACATAGGTCACCCGCGCCGCCAAGACGGGCACATCGCCTACGGCCAGATGCTGGGCGGTCATGTAGGGGAAGGCCGGGTTCGAGACATCCGCCCTCGTCACCTTTTGCAGGATGGCGCGCGCCCGCGGCCCCCACAGCCCGATGCAGGCGAACATCGAGGTGACATCGTCGATCCGCACCGAGCCGTCGTCGGGCGCATGCAGCCGGATCCACGAGCGGTCGTGCTCGCCAAAGGCCGTGCCGGTGATGATGCGGAAGCGCTCCTCGCCCAGCCGGGTGACGGTGAAATCGCACTCGATCCCGCCGCGTGGGTTCAGCATCTGCGTGTAGACGATGCTGCCGATGGGCCGGTCGATGTCGTTGGCGCACAACGCTTGCAGCAGCGCCAGCGCGCCCGGCCCGTTGATCTCGAACTTGCTGAATGAGGTGGCGTCGAACAAGCCTGCCCGCGCGCGCGTGGCCAGGTGCTCGACCTCGATCGCCGGCGAGTAGTTCCGGGCCGACCAGCCTTTGGGCTGATAGGGCGCGCCCTCTACCTCTTTCAGATTCGACTCGAACCAGTTCGGCCGCTCCCAACCTGTCTTCTCGCCAAATACGGCGCCCAGGTCATTCAGACGGTGGTAGGCAGGAGACAGGCGCAGGGGGCGGACAGAGTGGCGCTCATCATTGGGGTAATGGATGTCGTAGTATTTGGCATAGGTCTCGATCGTACGGGCCAGGGTGTAGGATTGGCTGGCGTAATTGCTGCCAAAGCGCCGCACATCCAACTTCCACAGATTCCATTCGGTGTGGCCATCGCTGATCCACTCGGCCAGGGCCTTGCCGATGCCGCCCGCCCCGGCCAGCCCGTGGGCGCAGAACGCCGCCGCCATCCAGAAGCCCTTGACGGTGGTCGGCCCCAGCAGATATTCGCCATCGGGCGTGAAGCCTTCGGGGCCGTTCAGCAGCAGTCTCACCCCAGCGGTCTCTAGCGCCGGCACGCGGCGGATGAGATTTTCCATCAGCGGCGTGAATCGCTCCCAGTCGGGCGCGAGCAGTTTGTTGTTGAAATCCCGCGGGATGCCGTCGAGAAAGACGGCTTTGGGCTGGCGCTCGTAGCCGCCCGCCACCAGCCCACCCACTTCCTGCCGGTAATAGATCAGCAGGTCGGGGTCGCGCATCGTCGGCAGGTTGGGCGTCACCCCGGCGATGGGTTCGGTGATGAGATAGAGATGGGCCATGGGGATGATGGGGAAGCTCAGCCCCACCATCCGCCCGATCTCCCCCGCCCACTGCCCGGCGGCGTTGACCACCACCTCCGTCTCGATCCGGCCCCGGTCGGTGGTCACGGCCCGCACTCGCCCCGCCTCGACCTCGATCGACTGCACCCGCGTCTGGGTCAGGAAGCGCGCCCCGCCCGCTTTGGCTCCGGCCGCGAGGGCGAAGGTGAGGCCGTTCGGGTCGATGAAGCCGTCCGTCGGCAGGTAGACGGCCCCCTCCACGTCGTCCAAGACCATGATCGGGAACAGGTTTTGCGCTTCTTGCGGCCCGATCAGTTCCAGCGGCAGCCCGAACGAGCGCGACAGCGCCACCTGCCGCTTGAGTTCGACCAGCCGTTTGGGCGAGGAGGCCAGTCTCAGGCTCCCTACCTCGCGCCAGCCCGGATCGACGCCGGTTTCGTCCTTCAGACGGCGATAGAGGTCGGTGCTGTAGCGAATGAGTTTGGTCAGATTGACATCCGTTCGCAGCGTCCCCACCAGCCCGGCCGAGTGGAAGGTGGAGCCGCTGGTCAGTTCGTTGCGTTCGAGTACGACGACATCGCGCCAGCCCATTTGCGTGAGGTGATAGGCGATGCTGGCGCCGCCGACGCCGCCGCCGATGATGACGACCTGCGCCTGGGTGGGGAAAGAGTTGTCGGGCATAGTGGCTCCTGAATAACAAAACAGCACCGGGGAAGACGGAGGAAAACACAAAGGCCCAAAAGCCACAAAGATGACACAAAGATGACGATAAACATCATCACTTTGTGTTTTCTTCGTGCACTTCGTGTCTTTGTGTAAAACACGGGTGCAATATCATCAATCATCCGCGTACCAAATCACGATAAAACCAGCCAGCCGGAGAAGCGCGGATCGGCGAAGGCGGCGGCGGCGCGGGCGTACCACTGCTCGGCATAGCCGGCGAAATCCTCGTCCAGGGTCGAAATCCCGGTCTGAACCGTGCCCCAGAGCGCCTCGCGCAGATCCGAAAGCGGCTCCATCAGCTTTAGGCGGGCAAAACGGCGCTCGCTGGCCTGGCCATAATAGGCGCCGAGCAAGAAGCGAACCTGGTCATCATCGAGCGAATGGTGGTGCGAGAAATTCGCCAGGTCGAAGGTCTCATCGCCCATCCCGGCGTATTCCCAGTCCAGGATGACCAGCTTGCCGCCGGCATTCAGGAAATTGGCGGTGAGAAGGTCATTGTGGCACGGCCGGGGCAGGTACGGCTGGCGGGCGAAGGCCGCTTCCACTGCCCGCACTTGCTCCATTAGCCAGTCGAAGTCGACAGGGAAAAGGCCACTGTGCTCTCGCCCTACCCTTGTCAGTGAAGCGATGACCTCGAAAATATCGAAGCGGCTGACGAGCAGGGGGCCGCGGGTGTGATAGCGGTGGAGCGAGGCGGCAACCTGGGCCAGCCACCGCTCCTCGCTCATCGCCTCGGCCGGGATCGGCTCACCCTCGATGAAGCGCGTCACCAGGCAGCCCTCCGGCTCGATGAAGTACACCGCCTCGGGCGCTAGGCCCAACTCGGCCGCCGCCTTGTTCGCCGCCCATTCGCTGGGCCGGTGGATGCCCAGCAGCTCGGTGTTTTCACCGCTCAGCCGCAGCACGAACGACTCACCATCCACGTCCATCCGATAGTTGCGGTTTGTGATCCCGCCTGTGAGCGGTTTGGGGTCGAGATCGGTGCGATCTCGCCACATGGGCACGCGCTTCAGCGCCTCTTCGAGGGTCAGGGACATGGTTCACCCTCGCAGGGCGGCGTCGACTTCATCCAGGTGTTCGTTGCGATGGGCGGCCCGCACCACCCAGCGCGGGTAGAAATCATGGACGATTTGCAGCAGCGCCGGAGGATAGCTCTCCAGGCGGGCATCCAGCGCCTCGGCCGATTCGATGGCGATGCGTGCAGCCTGCCGCGGGGGGATGGCCGCCCACAGCGGCAACGAATAGTCGTTGACGACGACATCGATGTCGGGCGCAACCAGTTCGCCGACTTCCTCGGTGGCGTCGAGGGCGTGCAGCGCCCGCCGGTCCCAAAAGGCCAGGTGGGCGAGGGTGATGGCGACGGTCCAGTGTTCGCCGACCGGGTGCAGCAATTCCTCGTCGCTCAGCCGTTCGGCCAGGGAGTGGATGCGGGCGGTGGAAGTGCGATTTTGCTCGACATAAGATGGATCTATGGTCATTGAAGATGCTCCTGGAGAGGAAAGGTACACAGCCAGCATGGATTCTAAACGAATATGCGACCCCAGCCAATTCGCTCGTTTGACAGGGCGCCAAATGGCCTGGTAGAATGCATTGTTATTCAATAGCTGTATATTCAGATAATGAGTATTTGTGATGAGAGTAGCCGCCGTTTCTGCTTTCGGTATCGAACACGCCCTCCTTGGCTTTGTCCATGAACGCCCGGTTCATGGCTACGAGCTTTATCAGCAGCTATCTGCCCCTTCCGGTTTGTGGCAGGTCTGGCGGCTGAAACAGAGCCATCTCTATGCTCTACTGGCCAGGCTTGTGGAGCAGGGCTATCTCACGGCCACGGTGCAAGTGCAGGAGACCCGCCCTTCGCGCAAGGTCTATACCCTTACTGACGACGGGCGGGTGGCGTTCCAGCAGTGGCTGCAAGACCCGGTTGGGCATGGCCGGCAAATGCGATTCGAGTTTCTGGCCAAGCTCTATTGGGCCTACCGTCAGGCGCCGGAGGCGGCGCTTGCCCTGATCGACAAGCAGTATGAGGTATGCCAGTTCTGGTCAGCGTCATTGAGCGATGGTATGGAATCGGCGTCAGGCGGGCAGGGGGCGCCCTATTTTTCCTATGCCGTTCACCAGTTTCGGGTGAACCAGATCGAGTCGTTTCTCGGTTGGCTGGCTGCTTGCCGCCAGGCGCTGACGGCATCGTCGGCATGAAGACATCACCATCACGCTTCTACCATCGGGCGACTTCAATGCGTCGGTTTTACCACTTCTTCATCCTTGTGGCTGCTGTACTGGCTGTTTCTGGATGTGCAGCACCTGCGGCTGCCACCCAGCTGCCCCTCCCGACCCCAGTCGCGACTGCCGCAGAAGCGTCCACGCTCACTATCTTTGCAGCCGCCTCGTTGACAGACGCCTTTAACGAACTCGGACAGAACTTCACCACCGCTCACCCTGGCGTAGAAGTCGTCTTCAACTTCGCCGGCTCCAACCAACTGGCTACGCAGATCGGCGAAGGCGCGCCGGCGGATGTCTTTGCATCGGCGAACGCTGCGCAAATGAGCGCCGCCATCGATAGCGGTCGTATCGTGACGGGCACGCAGCTGACTTTTGTCGGCAATCGGCTGGTGGTCGTGATGCCCAGCGACAATCCCTCCGGGCTGACGGAGCTGCAAGATTTGGCGAAGCCGAGGCTAAAGATCGTTTTGGCCGCCAAAGAAGTGCCAGTCGGCCAATATGCGTTGGATTTCCTCGACAAGGCCGAGGCCGATGGCAGCCTGGGCGCCGGCTACAAAGACAAAGTCCTGGCTAATGTGGTCTCGTACGAGGAAAACGTGCGTGGGGTGTTGACGAAGGTCGCGCTGGGTGAAGCCGACGCTGGCATCGTCTACACCTCGGATGTGGCATCGGCCCCAGAGAAAGTCACGGAAATCGAGATCCCCGACCAGCTCAATACGATTGCCAAGTATCCCATTGCGCCGCTGCACGACAGCGCTCAATTGGAACTGGCGCAGCAGTTCGTCGACTACGTGCTTTCTGCCGATGGGCAACAGGTGCTGGCGAAGTATGGCTTCATCCCCGTCAAGTGATCCGGCCAGCGCCTTGTTCGCGGGCCTGACGCCTATGAGGTCGCGCCAACGATGGAATTGACCTTGCCGCGCGCGGCCGAGCGACGAAGCGGTCTGCAAAGGGGCAGACGCGAAACGCTCGGTCTCATGCTCCTGGCGCTGCCGATGCTGCTGTTTCTCGGCTTGCCGCTGTTGGCTCTGGTCTTCCGCCTTCGTCCCCTGTCACTGGTCGAGAGCCTCAGCAATGCTGCTGTTGCTCAGGCTCTCTATCTCAGCCTGACGACCACCGCCCTCAGCACCGTCGTTGCCGTCGTCTTCGGCACGCCGTTGGCCTATTTGCTGGCGCGGCGCGATTTTCGCGGGCGGGCAATCGTCGATACGCTGGTCGATCTGCCAATGGTGCTGCCGCCTTCGGTGGCTGGCATCGCTTTGCTGATCGCCTTTGGTCGGCGCGGGCTTGTGGGCGGGTATCTTGACACGATTGGTCTCAGTCTTGCCTTTAGCCAGACGGCTGTGGTGATGGCGCAGGTCTTCGTGGCGGCGCCTTTCTTCATCAAGGCTGCTGTGTCTGGTTTTGCCGGCGTCGATCGCGATCTCGAGCAGGCCGCGGCCATCGATGGCGCCGGCAGTTGGCGCATTTTCCGCCACATCACCACACCCCTGGCCTGGACCGTCCTGCTCGGTGGTATGATGATGACCTGGGCGCGGGCATTGGGTGAATTTGGCGCCACCATCATTTTTGCCGGCAATCTGCCCGGTCGCACCCAGACCATGCCCCTTGCCATCTATCTTGGCTACGAACTGAACCTGAATGTAGCGTTGACGCTGTCCGTGATCCTGATGGCAACGTCGTTTCTGGTGCTTTTCGTCGTCAAGCGGCTTTTGCGGCAGCGGCTTGGCGTCGTTTGAATTCAGGCCTGTCAGCGGCGGTTCTGGATGGCGGCAACGGCGGCGCCAATCCCATCTTCCCGTCGGATACGCGCACCTAGCTCAGCCGCGCGCTTGCGCATGGCCTGGTCACTTGTCGCGGATTCGATTGTCTGCGTCAGACGGTCGGCGGTTAGCTGGGATCGAGGGATGGGCGCTGGCCCGACCCCCAGTTCCTGCACCCGGCCGCCCCAGAATGGCTGATCGCCGAAGAAGGGGATGATGACGGAGGGGACGCCGGCGCGCAGACCGGCGGCGGTGGCGCCGGCGCCGCCGTGGTGGACGACCGCCGCCATGCGCGGGAACAGCCAGGTGTGGGGGATGGAGTCGATGAAGATCACGTCAGCCGGACCGGGCGAGGAGACGGGCGAGGAGACGGGCGAGGAGACCTCGCCCCTACGCAGGTTGGCCCATCCCGATTGGATGACGCCGCGCAATTTGGTCTGCGCCAGCGCCCGCATGACGAGATCGGCTGTCTCCTGCGGTTTGCGCTGGGTCATGCTGCCAAAGCCGATGAACACCGGCGGCGGGCCTTGCTCCAAGAAGTTCACCAGTTCGGCGGGCGGGTTCCACTCGGCTTCCGCCTCCAGGACCCAGTAGCCGGTGACATGGACGTCTGCGCCCCAGTCGGCCGGTTTGGGGACGACGGCCGGGCTGAACCCGTACAGCGTGGGCGAGCGACGCAGCCGGTCATCGCCAAACGGCCCCCAGAACGAAGCCGGGGCCAGGCCCAACACCTGTTGGCGCATCGACGCGTCGGCGGAGCGGAACGGCTGCCACATCATCTGGCGGGTGAGGTGGTGCGAGAGGCGATTGACGGCGCCGCCGAGCCGGGGCAACGATGAGGGGGCGAGGGCGCCGGGAAAGTCGGCCGTGGGGGTGAAAGGTGTGACATGCGCCTGGATGAAGGCAGTGTCCAGTTTCTCGGCCAGGGCCAGGCCCACGAACAGCCCGCCGATGCCGGCGATCAGCGTGTCCATGCCCCGGCAGCCATCCAGCCCCTCTTGCGCCCAAAGCAGGGTGGCTTGCTGGGCCTGTTTGGCCATCTCGCGGCTGATGGCCAGGAAATTCCCTTTCTCGACCAGCGCCCGCATTTCCTCGGTCTCGGCCACGTCCTGCACGTTGCCCGACACCGGCCAGAACTCAAGCCCCTGCGCCTGCACCAACCCGGCGTAGTTCTCGTGCGTGATGATCCGCACCATGTGCCCGGCCCGGTGCAGCCCTGCCCCCAGGGCGACATAAGGTTGCACGTCTCCCCGGCTGCCCAGGGCGATGAGAGCAATGCGCATCAGTCGCTCACCCTGCCTCGAAAGCCCGTCGCAGCCCGGCGATTTCCAATTTGCCCATCTTCAGCGGTTCGCCCAGCCCGGCCTCGCCATAGCGCGAGGTGTCACCGATCTTCGAGTTTTTGAAGATCGAGGTGTAGAAATACATGGCCTCTTCGGCCTGATGGTCGAACCACAAACAGGGGGTCATGGGGTTTCGTTCCTTGAGAACAGATTTTGCAGTGGGCGGGGATTGTACCACATTCGACCTGCATCCTGACCAGGCCGCCGCCAACCGTCCTCCGGCAGCGTCTTGACCCCCTCCAGCCGGCGTCGCACCGATTGCACCAGCCTTCAACCTATGCACCGCGCGCCCACCCCTGCATCTGCCCTTGCTCCCGCTGAGAACTCATAGGCCAGATGCCCCTTCATTCCCGTTCCCTCGCCATCCTCCTCTGTTGGTGATGGATCAAAATCGAAGTCCATATCAGGCGCGGCGTCATGCCTGCACCGGAACCGTTTCGTCGATAGACGACAGACGCACCTCGACGCGCGCCCCTAACGCCGCGGCCACTTTGTACAGAAAGGATAGGTTGGGCGGTGTGACGCCGCTTTCAAGACGGGCGATGCTCGATTGCTTGGTTCCCACCATGTCGGCCAGTTGCTTTTGCGTCAGACCGCGCAGGATGCGCAGTCGGGCGACCTGATAGGCAGGTTCGCGTGCGGCCAGCGCCGCTACGAACTCAGGATCCTGCATTCTCTCAGCTTCCCATTCTTCCAGGGGCATGAATCTGTCATCCATGGTCGATTCCTTCTGTCAATACTTCGTCCAGACGGCGTTCTGCAATCGCCAACTCTTGTGGGGGTGTCTTTCGTCCCTGTTTGCGATAGGCGTGCAATATGACGAAGCGTCGGCCAATAAAGGCGAAATAGAAGAAGCGATTCGCTCCGGGGCGCAATTCCCACAGCTTGCCGCTGATATGCTTGGCATGGGGCATCCCCAGTGCAAGACCAAACTCCCGCAGCAACCGAAAGGCTTCTTCAAGCCGCAGCTTGTTCAGCAGCAGGGAGGGCGTTCAACATGGCGTTGATTTCGTAGAACCTTGTCGCGAAGCCTGTGGCCAGCGGGTTATCAAGATGATCACAAGATCAACGTTTGCGCCGAATACCACAGTTATTGTCTGATTGTCACTGCAACAATGGCAAGCAGGGTCAGTAACCCTATGTTCCACACAGCTACACAGACACGAAAGCGCCGCAACAGTCTCATGGCTTGAGGCGATGCCTCCATCCATCCAGGTGTTCTAAAAAGCCAACGAAAACCCACCTTGTTGCGGGCAAATGTGCCATATATCCAGGAACCTCCCTGGAAATGGAGGATAATGCCATCAGGTTTGCCATCACGAATCCATTCTGCATGATGTTCTTCGTATTCAAGTCTGAGCAGCCGATCGAAGGTCAAGAATCCAAACGTGGCTGCACCAACCAGGCAGATCAGGTAGGGCGCAGCCAGGAGCGTGGGGGTGTCATATGCGGTGATCATGGCAACGTCGTCGTGCAAAAAGCATAGTCAGAATTCGGAAAACTGCAACTTGGGTGCAGCTACGCACATCACCCTCCCCCGCTTGCCCCCCTCCCCATCCCCTAGTACCATTCGGGTGCGTCCTAAATGAGTTGGAGACACGGCTGCATCTTGGTAAACTGAAAACGACAATCAAATCGATTTTCACTCACGCGGAGGGAGCCATGTCGTCCAACTCAAGCATCATTGTACAAGAGGTT
>JAIBAP010000089.1 GCA_019695115.1 Caldilineales bacterium
TCCCCACCTCCCACTCGCCGTACTCACTCTCCTGCGCCCGACCACCCTTGGCGCCGTTCTCCCATTGGCCGCGCTCGCTTTCGTCCCTCCCACTCTGCTCAACCCGGGAAACTTTGACGCTCACCCGGGCGCTTGTTGCGGTCGAAGCCATCCAGCCTCTATAATCCCCGCAGCCGGCCACCCTGCAAGCGCCCACATGCGGGCTGCGGGGTGAAGCGGAGGCGTCGCCGGCATGTCGCCTTCCTGCCGCCGTTCCCCCTTCTTGATTCCTCCCCACCCCACCAGGAGCGCCGCCCATGACTGCCGAGCATCCCACCACCATCCTCTGCCTGGCCAGCTATTTCAAAGGCGGCCGTTTCCTGGAAACCTGCAAGCATCTGGGGGCGCGCGTCCTCCTGCTGACGCGCGAGAAGCTGGCCGATGAACCCTGGCCGTTGGACAGCATCGACGAGCGCTTCCTCATGCCCCACCTCAACGTCGGCCCCGACCTGGTGCATGGCGTCAGTTACCTGGCCCGCGACCGGCGCCTCGACCGCATCGTTGCCCTGGATGATTTCGATGTCGAGACTGCCGCTCACCTGCGCGAACATCTTCGCATCCCCGGCATGGGCGAGACCACCGTCCGCTACTTCCGCGACAAACTGGCCATGCGTATGCAGGCGCACGAGCAGGGCATCCCTGTGCCCGAGTTCGTTCATGTCCTCAATTACGACCGCCTGCGCGAATATATGGAACGAGTCCCCCCGCCGTGGGTGCTGAAACCCCGTTCCGAAGCCGGGTCGGTGGGGATCAAGAAGCTCTACTCTAGCGAAGAACTGTGGCGCACGCTGGACGTCCTGGGCGACAAGCAATCGTACTACGTTCTGGAGCATTTCCTGCCCGGCGGCGTCTATCATGTCGATTCGATCATCTCTGAGCGCGACGTGGTCTTCTCTATCGCTCACCAATACGCCCGCCCGCCGATGAGCGTGATGCACGAAGGCGGCATCTTCATGTCGCGCACCCTGCCCCGCGGCGAGACGGAGCAACAACTGCTCGAGGCGCTCAACCGCGAGGTCATCCAGGCCATGGGCATGGTGCGAGGGGTGACGCACGCTGAATTCATCCGCGCCGAAGCCGACGGCCGCTTCTATTTCCTGGAACTGGCCGCGCGCGTGGGCGGCGCCAACATCGATCGCATGGTCGAGGCGGCCGCGGGCATCAATCCCTGGGCCGAATGGGCGCGGCTGGAGGTGGCCCACGCCCGCGGCGAGGACTACACCCTTCCACCCATCCGCCAGGACTATGCCGGGCTGATCACCTGTCTCTCGCGGCAGGATTGGCCCGACCTTTCCGGCTATCAGGATCCCGAGATCGTCTGGTGGCTGCAAAAATTGAACCACGCCGGCCTGCTGGTGGCTGCGCCCGACCCGGCGCGGGTCAGTCAGCTGCTGGCCGACTACGGCCGTCGCTTCGAGCACGATTTCCTGGCCGTGCTGCCGCCCCAAGAAACCCTGCGCACCATTTGAGACCGCCCCGTACTACTTGAACCGTGAGACGGGAGATGCTGAGCGAGCAAGCATCGCTGCCAACAGGCGCTACGAGATCGTTGACGCGCCGGGCGATGGGCAGGCTGCTGCAACTGGAGCAGCCGGTTGCGCCGCGCTCCGAAGCCGAGTTCGTTGCCGATGTGCACCGGCACTATCGCTGGAACTTTGCCGTCAACCTGCTGGACGTGGTGAACTTTTGGATTGGGCTGGGCTTTCTTTCCTCCACCACCATCGTACCGCTATTCGTCAGCAAGCTGACGCCCAACCCTCTCTTCATCGGTCTGGCGGCGATGATCGCCCAGGGTGGCTGGTACTTACCCCAGCTCTTCACCGCCAACATGCTGGAAAGGCTTGCGCGCAAGAAACCGGTGGTGGTGAACCTGGGTTTCTTCACCGAACGCCTGCCGATGTGGGTCATCGTCCTCTCGGCGCCGGCCGCGCTCCATTCCACCTCGTTGGCCTTGTTCCTGTTCTTCTTGGGCTATGCCTGGCATGGGCTGGGGGCAGGGGCGGTGGCCACCTCGTGGCAGGAGTTGATCGCACGCTGTTTTCCGGTGCAACGGCGCGGGCGCTTCATGGGCGTTTCGTTCTTCCTGGGCGGGGGCGCCGGCGCGTTGGCCGCCCTCCTCAGCCGGCGCTTTCTGGGTGTCTATCCTTTTCCCTCCAACTTCTTCCATATCTTTCTTGGCGCCGCCGTCTGCATCACCGTCAGCTGGTTCTTCCTGGCGCTGACGCGCGAGCCGGTGCAGGCGGTTACTGCCCCACGGCGCAGCAATCGCGAGTTCTTCGCCGCTCTGCCCGCCATCGTGCGCAACGACGCCAACTACCGGCGCTTCCTGCTGGCGCGGCTGGCGATGGTGGTGGGCTGGATGGCCTCAGGCTTCGTCACCGTGGCCGCCGTCCAACGCCTGGGCGTGCCGGACAGCCGGGTGGGGTTCTACACCGCCGAGTTGCTGATCGGCCAGACCGCCGCCAATCTGACCCTGGGCCTTCTCGCCGATCGTTTCGGCAATAAGCTGACACTCGAAATCGGCGCTGTGGCCGCATGTCTGGCCTTCACTTTGGCCTGGGCGGCGCCCTCGCCGGCCTGGTACGATGCCGTCTTTGTGCTCATGGGTGTGGCCAACGGCGCTGGCGTTGTTTCGGGCCTGATGATCGTGCTCGAATTCGCCCCACCCGACCGCCGGACGACCTATCTGGGCCTCACCAATACCGTGTTGGGTGTAGCAAGTATGACCGGCCCGCTCTTGGGCGCACTGCTGGTCGGGTTGAGCTATCAGTTGCTATTTGCGATCAGCGCCGTCGCCAATGTCATCGCCTTTGTCATCCTGCACTGGTGGGTGCGCGAGCCGAGGAAAACGCATCGATCACACGGGGAGTAGAGCGTCGGCCAAAGCAGAACGGTGGTTGTAAACCATGTTACTTTGTCCAGCCCGCGCTTTGTGGTAAGATGCACAAATAATCATCTATCGTCCACCCTTTGCCGAGGCGCTGCATGATCCCCGACATCGCCACTCTCGAACGTCTTTCTCCCACCGCCCTGGTCGAGTCCAACCTTGAGCGCATCCTGGGCCAGGACCTGGCGCAGGTTCGCCACCGCTTGCACGAAGTTTTGCAGAGCGGTTATCCGCTGCTCGACGAACTCCTGGCCGGCCAGTTGCACAGCCACTACCCGCGCGCCATCATCGTCCTGGGCACCAGCCGCCTGGGTCACACCACCAGCAGCAAGCGCGTGGCCCTGGCCGCGGCCATCGAGTTACTCCACCTGGCCACCAACATCCACATCGCCATCCCCCGCGGCCCCCTGGAGGCAAACGAACGTAACCGGCTCATGCTTGGTTCCGCCATTTTGATGGGCGATTATTGCTTCAGCCAGGCCTCGAAGCTGGCGGCTGAAACCGAGAACCCCGCCGTCGTCTCCGCCTTTGCCAATGCCCTGGCCCAGCTTTCCGAGCGTCATGTCGTGACGACGCTCGAAACGCCCGACCTGCCGTACACTGATGGCGCCATCCTCTACGCCGCCGCCGCCGAAGCCTCGGCCCTGCTCGTCGGCCTCCCGCGCCCCATTCGCTACGCCCTGCGCGAGGCCGCCCTTGCCTTCGGCGAAGTCCTGACCGACTCCGAAACCACCCTGGTCGAGGCCATCTCCCGGCTCGACGCCCTCGCTCCCGACCGCCCCATCACCAAACCGTTCGTCAGCTGGCTGCGCTCGCGGCTGCCGATTTAGGTGGGGGAGGGGAGAGAAGGAAACAGGGAAACAATGTAGACAAGTAGAAACAGTCAACAGTCAACAGTCAACAGTCAACAATCAACGGAGAACTTGCCCCCTGCGACCTGCCCCCTGCCACTTGCCCCCTGCCACCTGCCCCCTGCCACTTGCCCCCTGCCACCTGCCACTTGCGACCCTCCGCCCCTCTTATGCGCAACCACAGCCAAGCCCTCGAATACGTTCGCCGCGATAGCGAGGCCATCTCGCCCTCGTACACCCGCAGCTATCCCTTTGTCATGGCTCGCGGAAGCGGCTCGGAGGTGTGGGATGTCGATGGCAATCGCTACATCGACTTCACCTCCGGCATCGCTGTTACCAACACCGGGCACTCGCACCCCGCCGTCGTCCAGGCGATCAAAGACCAGGCCGAGCTTTTCCTGCACATGTCGGGAACCGATTTCTACTATCCGCCGCAGATCGAGCTGGCCGAGCGGTTGAACGGCCTGGCCCCGATGTCCGCGCCGACCAAAGTCTTCTTCACCAATTCCGGGGCCGAGACGATCGAAGCGGCGATGAAGCTGGCCCGCTTCTACAGCGGACGCCCGCGCTTTTTGGCCTTCTACGGCGCTTTTCATGGCCGCACCTACGGCGCCCTCTCGCTCACAGCCTCCAAAGCCGTCCAACGCCGGGGCTTTGCGCCGCTGGTGCCCGGCGTCTCGCATGCCGTCTACCCCAACCCTTTCCGCAACCCCTGGCCGGGTTCGGAGCCGGGGCAGGCGGCGCTGGATTATATCGAAAAACAACTGTTCAAAACCACGGCGCCGCCCGAAGAAGTGGCGGCCATCATCGTCGAACCCATCCAGGGCGAGGGCGGCTACATCGTCCCGCCCGACAACTTCCTGCCCGGGCTGCGCCGCCTGTGCGACCAGTACGGCATCCTCCTCATCTTCGATGAGGTGCAAACCGGGATGGGACGCACGGGCAAGTTCTTCGCCAGTGAACACTGGGGCGTCGAGCCGGACATCGTCTGCGTGGCCAAGGGCATTGCCAGCGGGTTGCCGTTGGGTGCGGTCATCGCCCGCAGCGAAGTGATGAGCTGGCCGCGGGGGTCTCATGCCAGCACTTTCGGCGGCAATCCCGTGGCCTGCGCCGCCGCCCTGGTCACGCTCGACCTGCTCGAGGGCGGCTTCAATCAGATGGCGGCCGAGAGCGGCGAGCACCTGATGGCCCGCCTGCGCCGGATGATGGCGGTTTATCCGCAGATCGGCGATGTGCGCGGCAAAGGGTTGATGGTGGCGGCCGACATCGTCAAGGACCAGGAGACGAACGAACCCGACCCGGCCCTGCGCGACCGCATCGAAGACCGGGCCTTCGAGCATGGGTTGCTTTTGATCGGCTGCGGCGCCAACTGCATCCGCTTCGTCCCGCCCCTCAACATCCCCCGCGCCCTGCTGGACGAGGGCATCGATTTGTTCGAGCGGTCGCTGGCGGAGGCGATCGATTGATGGGGTAGGGGCGAGGCGACCTCGCCCCTACGTTACGCGACAACGGGGCGAGGCGACCTCGCCCCTACATTACGCGACAACGGGGCGAGGCGACCTCGCCCCTACGTTACGCGACAACGGGGCGAGGCGACCTCGCCCCTACATTACGCGATTACGGGGCGAGGCGACCTCGCCCCTACGTTACGCGACAACGGGGCGAGGCGACCTCGCCCCTACGTTACGCGATTACGGGGCGAGGCGACCTCGCCCCTACGTTACGCGACAACGGGGCGAGGCGACCTCGCCCCTACGTTACGCGATTACGGGGCGAGGCGACCTCGCCCCTACGTTACGCGACAACGGGGCGAGGCGACCTCGCCCCTACGTTACGGGATTACGGGGCGAGGCGACCTCGCCCCTACATCCCCTCTATTCTTTATGCTCCAACAGGGCCTCGACAAAGGCCCAGGGGTCGAATTCGGCCATATCGTCGATCTTCTCGCCGGTGCCGACGAAACGCACGGGCACGCCCACCTGGTCGGCAATGGCCAGGACCACGCCGCCTTTGGCCGTGCTATCCAATTTGGTCAGGATGACGCCGGTGACGTCCACGCTGGCGCCGAATTTCTGGGCCTGGGTGATGGCATTCTGGCCGGTGGTGGCGTCCAGCACCAGCAACACCTCGTGCGGGGCTTTGTGCACCTGGCGCTGAGCGACATTGCGGATCTTCTCCATCTCCTTCATCAGGTTGAAGTTGGTGTGCAGGCGGCCGGCGGTGTCGATGATGAGGATGTCGGCATCGCGCGATTCCTGGCTGGCGCGGATGGCGTCATACACCACCGCGCCGGGGTCGGCCCCCGGCTCGTGGGCAACGACCGAGACGCCCGCCCGTCCGCCCCAGACCTTGAGCTGGTCGATGGCGGCGGCGCGGAAGGTGTCGCCGGCGGCCAGCACCACGCGGCGTCCGCGGTTGCGATAAAGCCTGGCCAGTTTGCCGATGCTGGTCGTCTTGCCAGAGCCGTTGACGCCCACCACCAGCACCACATTCAGCAGGCGATTGCGGTTGTCGATGTCGAGCGGCGGCGCCTTGCCGGTCAAGATGCGCACCATCTCCTCTTCCAGTAGCTTGCGGGCGTCTTCGCTGCGCTTCACGCCCGCCGCCGCCACACGCTCGCGCGTGGCGGCCACCAGCTTGAGCGTGGTCTCGACGCCGACATCGCCCATGATCATGACTTCTTCCAGCTCATCCCATAGCTCGTCGGTGATCTCGTTGGCCTGGAAGATGCGGCCGATGCGGCTGAGGACGCCGTGGCGGGTTTTGTCCAGGCTCTGATCGATCTTCTGCTGGTCTTCGATGCCCACCTGGGCGCGGCGAAAACGGGAAAACATTCAGGGAAACCTCGTTGGGGAGTGGAGATTGGGGAGTGGAGATTGGTTATTGGAGATTGGTTATTGATCGTTGCTGGTGGGGGAGGCGAGTCAGAGACAATAAAGCTGAGGCAAGGACTTTGTGTAAGACTCCTTCGCATCCCTTCGCGTCCTTCGCGGATCAAACCACAATCGGCGGGGCGGCGAGAGAATGCCAGGGTTCAAAGACAACAGAGCTGAGGCAAGGACTTTGTGTTTTCTTTGTGTCCTTCGTGTCTTCGTGTGAAACTCCTTCGCGCCCCTTCGCGTCCTTCGCGGATCAAACCACAATATCGGCCACGGAATCAACGATGTGGGTGGGCTGGTAGGGATAGCGGGCCACATCCCCGCGGCGGGCCACACCGGTGAGCACCAGGATGGTGTCCATGCCGCTCTCCACCCCGCCCTTGATGTCCGTGGCCATGTTGTCGCCCACCATCACCGTTTCTTCCGAGTGTACGTCCAGGTAGTTCAGGGCCGTGCGCATCATCAGCGGGTTGGGTTTGCCGACGAAATAGGCGGGCACGCCGCTGGCCTTCTCGATGAAGGCTGCCATGGCCCCGCAGGCCGGCACCCACAGCCCGCCCTCGCCAGGGCCGCCGGCATCGGGGTTGGTGGCCACGAAGCGGGCGCCATCCACCACCAGCCGGATGGCCTTGGTCAGCGTCTCCAGGTTGAAGCTGCCCTCGCCCAGGACGACATAATCCGGGTTCAGGTCGGTGATCACGTAGCCGATGCTGTGGATGGCGGCGATCAGCCCGCTCTCGCCCAGCACGAAGGCCGTGCCTTCGGGCCGCTGCGAGTGCAGGAAGCGGGCCGTGGCCATGGCCGAGGTGAAGATGCGCTCGGCGGGGACGTCGATGCCGATGGTGCGCAGCCGGTGCGAGAGGTCGGCGGGGGCGAAGGCGGGGTTGTTGGTGAGGACGAGATACTCGGCTCCGGCCGTCTTCAGCCGCTCGATGAAATCGTCGGCCCCGGGCACCATCGTCCGCCCGTGGACGAGGACGCCGTCCATGTCGATCAGGTAGTTCTTGGGGATTTTCACTCAAATCACTCCTTGCCCGCGCAAACCGGCGATGGCGGCATCATCATAGCCCAGGTCGTGGAGGATGGCGGCGGTGTGCTGGCCCAGGGTGGGCGGGGGCAGCCGGTAGCTGGGCGGGGTGTGCGAAAAGTGCATGGGATTGCCCACCACCCGGATCGGCCCCACGGTCGGGTGCTCCATCCCCACCACCATCCCCCGCGCCAACACATGCTCGTCGGCCAGGGCCTCGTCCATGTCGTTGATGGGGCCGCAGGGGATGCCCGCCGTCCGCATGGCCGCCAGCCAGTGCTCGGCCGGCTGCGTGGCGAAGATCGGCTCTAGCTCGGCCCGTAGCTCGAAGCGATAGCGCAGGCGGTCGGCATTGGCGCCGAAGCGGGGGTCGGCGCCGATGGTGGCGGTGATGCCCAGCGCCTGGCAGAAGCACTCCCACAGCCGCTCGCTGCCCACTGCCACCAGAAACGGTTTGTCCGCGGCCTGGAACGGCTCGTAGGGGGCGATCTGCGGGTGGTAGTTGCCCAGCTTGCGCGGGGGCTTGCCGCTCATGAAGTAGGCCCCGGCCAGGTTCGTCAGCCAGGTGATCTGCGAATCGAGCAGGGCGGTGTCGATGAACTGGCCCCGGCCGGTGTGCTCGCGGGCATAGAGGGCCGTGACCGCGGCGATGGTGGTGTAGAGGCCGGCGGTGATGTCGCTGATCGGCACAGGATAGCGCACGGGCGGGCCATCCGGCTCGCCGGTGAGCGCCATCGTGCCCGATTCGCCCTGCGCGGCCAGGTCGTAGCCGCTGCGCCCGGCGTAGGGGCCGGTCATGCCGTAGCCGGTGATCGAGCAGTAGATCAGCCGGGGGTTGAGGGCGCTGAGGCTGGCATAGTCGGCCTGCAGGCGCTGCAACGATTCCAGCCGGGGCTGGTTGATGAGCAGGACGTCGGCGCCGGCGACCAAGCGATGGAAGATCTCGCGTCCGGCGTCGCTGGCCAGGTTGAGGGTGAGGCTGCGCTTGTTGCGGTTGGCGCTGAGGAAGTAGCCGCTTTCGCCCTCCCGGAAAGGCGGCCCCCACCCGCGCGACATATCGCCGGCGCCAGGGCGTTCGATTTTGATCACATCGGCGCCCAGGTCGCCCAGCATCATGCTGGCATAGGGGCCGGCCATGGCTTCGGTCAGGTCGAGGACGCGGAGGTTGTGGAGGGCAAGGGGGGTGTCGATCATGGTGGCCTAAGCATAATCTCGCCCGGCGTCCGGCTGCAAGACGCCGGTCATGCCGCGACGAGTTGCAGGTCGAGCCGTCGCCAGCCGCCGGCCGGGAGGGTCAGGCCAGCCGCAGCCATGCCCCATTCGACGCCATCCAGGTGGGCGGCAAGGGGCTGGGCGCCGTGGACGGCGATCTCGAAGTGGGGATAGGGGGGATGAAAATCACCCGCGAGCGAACGGACGAGGGTGAGGGTGTGGTCGCGCTGACTGAGGTCGAAACGGCTGAGGCGATAATCGCCCTGGCGGTAGGCCAGCGAATGGCCGTCGTCCTCATAGAGCCAGGAAACGCCGTCGCCGGGGTAGAGATGGAGTTGCAGCGGGACTGCCGGGGCTTCGGCGCTGTGCTGGCGCACCGGGCCAAGCGGCAGGACGGCTCCGGCCCGGATATGGAGCGGAACCAGGTCGAGCGGGGCCGGGCGGGTGATGGCGGCTGGGCCGGCCAGCAGTTCATCGCTCCAGAAGTCGTACCAGCCGCCGGGCGGGAGGAGGAGGCGACGCTGGCGGCTGCCCTCGGCCAGCACGGGCGAGACCAGGAGGTGGTCGCCCAACAGCCACTGGTCGTCGATGGTCTCGTAAGCCGGGTCATCACGCTCATAAAGCAAGGGCCGCATGATCGGCGTCCCCCGGTGCGCACACTGCCAGAAGGCGGTGTAGAGGGCGGGCAGGAGGCGATAGCGGTGGCCCAGATAGGCGCGGGCGATGGCCTCGACCTCGCTCCCGTAGACCCACGGCTCTTGGGGCGGGGTTTCTTTGGCCGAATGGCTGCGGAAGAAGGGTGTGAACGCGCCCATGCTGATCCAGCGGGCGAAGAGTTCGGGGGTTGGCTCGCCGATGAAGCCGCCGATGTCGCAGCCGGTGAACGACAGGCCGGAAAGCCCCAGGTTGAGGAGCATGGCCGGGGTCAGCCGCAAATCCTGCCACGAACTGGTGTTGTCGGCCGTCCAGGAGCTGGCGTAGCGCTGGACGCCGGCATAGCCCGAACGCGTGAAGACCCAGTTGCGTTGGCCGGGTCGTAAGCGATCCAGGCCCTCGGCTGTGGCCCGCACCATCTGCATCCCGTAGATCGACTGCGCCTGCCGGTGGTCGCCGCCCCGGCCTTCGAAGTCGTAGCGGGCGGCATCGGGCAGGGTGGACTTGCCGAAGATGGTCGGCTCATTCATATCATTCCAGAAGCCATCGACGCCCGCCTCCACCAGCTCCCGATACTGCTCGCCCCACCAGGCCCGCACGCGCGGGTTGGTGAAGTCGGGGAAGTAGCACTCGCCCGGCCAGACGGGGCCGTGGGCCAGGCTGCCATCGGGCAGTTTGACGAAGCAATCCTGCGCCATGCCCTCGGCGCAGACGCGGTACGCCGGGTCGGCCTTGATGCCGGGGTCGATCATGGCCACCGCCCGAAAGCCCTGGCGATGAAGCTCGTCGATCAACCCGGCCGGGTCGGGGAAGGCCCGGCCATCCCAGGTGAAGCAGCGAAAGCCATCCATGTAGTCGATGTCCAGGTGGATGGCCTCGCAGGGCAAGCGGCGCTGGCGAAACTGGCGGGCGATGTCGCGTACGATGGCGGCGGTTTCGTAGCTCCAGCGCGACTGGTGGTAGCCGAGCGCCCACAACGGCGGCAGCGGCATGCGTCCGCTCAGGGCCGTGAACTGCTCGACGGTCTGCGGCAGGGTGGGGCCGAGGAGGAGATCGAGATGGAGGTCGGGGCCGGTGGTGTGGTAGGCGACTGCCTCGGGTTGGGAGGGGCCGGCCAGGTCGATCTCGGCCCGGTAGGTGCTGTCGAAGAAGAGGCCGGCGGCCTGACCGTGGTCATATTCGATCAGAAAGGGGATGTTGAGATAGAGCGGGTCATCGCCGGGGCCGTAGCCTTCGGGGTCGCGGGTGATGAGTTGGTAGCTGCGCCCGCGCAACGCCACGGGAAAAGCGCGTTCGCCCAGCCCAAAGCACTGGGCCGTGGCCGCCAGTTGGTGCCGCAGCCAGGCGCCTTTCTCGTCCCAGCCACACTCCAACCCGGCCAGCAACCGTTTCCCGCCCACCGTCACATCGATGCGGCCATCCTGCCGCCGGATGTCGACGCGGGCCGTCGCCGTGACCAGGGTGATGGGGTCGCCGAGGTCGATCGCGACCGCGACCGGCTGTGGTTCCAGAACGGCGGCGTAGCTGAAGGCGTCCGGCAGGCTCGGTTCGCGGCTGGCGGTCAGGCGGATGATCTCGCCGGTGAAGAATTCGACCGCCAGGGCGCCGCCGGCGCCGGCCAACGCCAGCCCCTGCGGCCGGGGGACGACCGCGGTCACGGCGCCCAGTGGTTGTTGGAAGGGTTTGGGAGGGATGAGCATGGCGCTGACCAGGTGAAGGAGGGTTTGGGGTCGCGACCGGATGCGGGCCGGGCCGGGCGCAGACAGATCGAAGCGGGCCTGCTGCCACGGCCGGCGCACCAGGTGGGCCAGGGTGCGAAGGACGAGACCGGGGCCGACGCGACGCAGGTCGCGCAGGCCGCGCCGGAGGGATGTGCGGGTTGCGGTAAGCATGAGTGGCGGCAGGGATTGTAGCTGCGAGCGAGAGGACGGGCAAGGATGAAACGACCATGAACGCGGGGGCCAGGCGGCGGATGTGGTTGGGACTTCACCGGCTTTGGCGGTACAATCGGCCTATCTCCTCCCACCTACCACCTCCCCCCCAGGCCAAGCTCATGCTCCCCAACTTCCAACAACACCTGCAAGCCTACGCCGAAGTCATCGTCAAGATCGGCCTCAACCTGCGCTCCGGCCAGCGGCTGGTCATCACCGCGTTGCGCACCGATGGCGCCCCCCTGGAGACGGCGCCGCTGGTGCGAGCCGTAGCCCGGACGGCCTACCAGCACGGCGCCCGTTATGTCGATGTAGTTTGGGGCGACGACCAGCTACGCCTGACCCGTTACCAATCGGCGCCGCCCGATTCGTTCGCCGAATACGCCACCTGGCACACCGACCTCCTGCGCCAGCACACGGATCGCGGGGACGCCGTCCTGAACCTGACGGCCGAGGACCCCACCCTGCTCAACAGCGTCAACCCTGAGCATCTGGCCAACGCCCGCCGCTCGATGCTCCAGCACGCGGCCGGCTATTACGACAACGTCATGCGCAACGCCATGAACTGGCTGGTGGCGGGCGCATCCGTGCCCGGTTGGGCGGCCAAAGTCTTTGCCGATGCGCCGGCCGAGGAGCAGGTGGACCGGCTGTGGGATGCCATCTTCCGCATCTGCCGCGTCTACGAACCCGACCCCATCGCCGCCTGGCAGCGCCATCTGGCCGATCTGAAGGCCCGCAGCGCCTATCTCAACCGCAAGAACTACTCGGCCCTGCGCTTCCGTGGGCCGGGAACCGACCTGACGGTGGGGTTGGTGAAGCGGCACATCTGGATGGGCGGCAGCACCGTGGCCAGGAACGGCGTCGATTTCACCGCCAATGTCCCCACCGAGGAAGTGTGGACGATGCCCCACCGCCGCCAGACCGAGGGTGTGGTGCGGGCGGCCATGCCCCTGAACTACGGCGGCGTCCTGATCGAGGATTTCAGCGTCGAGTTCGAGCACGGCCGGGTCGTGGGCTTCAGCGCCGGCAAAAACGAGGCCGTCCTGCGCAAGCTGGTCGAGACCGACGAAGGCTCGGCCCGCCTGGGCGAGGTGGCCCTGGCCCCGCAGACCTCGCCCATCGCCCAGAGCGGCCGCCTCTTCTTCAACACCCTCTACGACGAAAACGCCGCCAGCCACATTGCCCTGGGCCGGGCCTACCGCTTCAACCTGGAAGGCGGCGAGGCGATGCCCCTGGAGGCCGCGCTCGAAGCGGGCTGCAACACCAGCCTGGAGCACGTCGATTTCATGATCGGCTCGGCGGCGATGGATGTAGACGGGCTGACCGAAGGCGGCGCGGTCGAAGCGGTGATGCGGGGAGGGGTGTGGGCGTTTTCGATCTGAACATGCCCCCCACCCTGGCCGTCATCGGCTCCATCGTCATCGACATCATGGTGCAGACGCCGCGGCTGCCCGCCAGCGGCGACAACATCCACGTCCCCCGCCTGCTGGTGACGCCCGGCGGCAAAGCCGGCAACGCCGCCGTCGCCTTTGCCCGGCTGGGCGGCCGCCCCCACCTGATCGGCAACACCGGCGACGACCTCTTCGGCCACTTTGCCCGGCAAGCGTTGGCCGATGAGGGCGTGGCCCTGGCCGGGGTGAGCGCCGACCCCAGCGCCGATACCGGGGCCGGGGTGCTGCTGGTGGGGCCAAGCCGGGATACGGCCTTCCTCATCGCCCCCGGCGCCAACCAGACCCTCACCCCCACCCAGCTTGAGGCCGCCCTGCGCCCCCTCTTGCCCCATCTCGACGCCCTGCTGATCAATTTCGAGGCCCCCGAAGAGGCGCTCCTGCAGGCGGTGGCGATGGCCCGACCGTTCGGCTTTCCTCTCATCGTCGATGCCGGCCCCTTCCGCCCCTACTCCCCCGCCCTCTGGCGCCATGCCGCCGTCCTCACCCCCAACCAGCACGAGGCCGCCGAATTGAGCGGCATCACCATTGACAACGATGCCAGCGCCCGGGCCGCCGCCGCCGCCCTGCTGGCGCAAGGCCCGGCTGCTGTCGTCCTCAAGCTGGGCGAGCGCGGGGCGCTGGTAGCCACGGTCGAGGGCCAGGCACTCGTCCCCGCCTTCCCCATCCAGGCCGTCGATACGGCCGGGGCCGGCGACGCCTTTGCCGCCGGGCTGGCCTGGGGGATGTGCCAGGGCTGGCCGTTGCTGCCGGCCGTGCGCTTTGCCAATGCCTGCGGCGCCGTGGCTGCCAGCCGTTTTGGCACCATGCCTTCGATGCCGCGCCTGGATGAGGTGGAGCGGATGATGGGGTGATGTGTTGCGTGTTGCGTATTGCGTGTCATTTTCCCTATGAAACACTGTCCTGATTGCGGTCATGGCCTGGAGACGCAGATACTGAACGATCTGCCGCGGCGCGTGTGCCCGGCCTGCGGCTTCACCTATTGGAACAACCCCCTGCCCGTCGCCGGAGCCGCCGTGATCGATGAACGCGGGCACATCCTGCTGGCGCGGCGGGCGGTGGAGCCGCGCAAGGGCTATTGGAACCTGCCGGCGGGCTTTTTCGAGTGGGGCGAGTCGGCTGAGGAGGCGACGCGGCGCGAGGTGCGCGAGGAGACGGGGCTGGAGGTGGAGATCACCGGCTATCTCACCAGCTATGGGGCCGGGCACAGTTTCTCGCCCTGGCACAGTGTGACCTATGTCTTCTACTATGCCCGGCCGGTGGGCGGAAGCCTGACGCCCGGCGATGACGCCGATGACGCCGCCTTCTTCCCGCCCGACCGCCTCCCGTCCGCGATCGCTTTCCCCTCCAACCTGGCGGCTTTGGCGCGGTGGCAGGCCGACCGGCAGGCGGGCGCAGCCTGGGCGCTGGGGCAAGGTGCCAACTAATCTGATCTCATCAATTCCACCCCATCCTCTCCACCCACCGGCAGCCGCGCCAAAGTCTGCCAGTTGTATAGGCCCAGACGCAGCCGCAAACCCGCGGGCGCATCGGGCGGGATGGCGAGCGAGTAGCTGTCGGAGATGATCTCGCCCGGCCGCCAGCCTGTCATCGGCCGGGCGCCGTTCTGCGGCTGGACATCCACCTGGGCCAGGGTGGCGCCGGCGGCGTCATCGAGGTGGAGGAAGATGTTGTAATCGAAATCGGCCGGTTTCAGGGCCAGCCAGTCGGCATGGACGATGACCGTCTCGCCGGGTTGCAGACGGCCCTCGCTGCGCAGATCCAGCAAGATGACCTGATCCTGCCCGAAGATGGCGGCGGGGCGCTCGGGGAGGGGCCGGTCGATGGCGGCGGGCGAGAGCGATGGCCCGGCCCCGACCAGCACCAGGATGAGCAGCGCCGCCCAGAGAGGCGTCATCTCGCGTAAGTCAGAAATGTGATAGACAGCCGAGGCCGCCGCCACAGCCAGAAAAGGCAGGCTGATGAGCAACAGATGGAGGGGCGAGGCCAGGGAGGCGAGGAGAGGCAGGCCGGGGAAGAGAGACAGGAGGGCGAAGACGAGGCCGGCAGTGAGGGTCAGTAGCCAGGTGCGGCGCATCCTGGCGGCATGGGTGCGGCGCGCATGCGTCATTTCGGCAGCGGGGGAGGGGTCGGGCCGGGGAAACGACCAGACCGCCATCAACAGCAGCCCGACCAGGGCCAGGCCGAGCGAGAAGACCGGGGCCTCGACCTCGGCCAGCGTCGCCGTCCCCCACAACCAGCCCGGCTCGATCAGTTGGTAGAACAGAGGTGCGATGGCCGTGGGCGGCAGAGCGGCAGGGCGCGACCAGGGGGCGGAGAGCAGCAATCCCACGGCGCCGCCTGCTGCCAACGCAACCGCAGCTGTCCAGCGCCGTGTGCCCAGGGCCAGCGCCGCCAGCCCCAGCCCGGCCAGCAGCCCCAAACCCGGCAGCGAAGCCGCGGCGATCAACCCGCCGCCGGCCGCCAGACCCAGGGCGGGGCCTCGCCCGCGCAAAACACCCCACCCAGCCAGCCCTGCGCCGGCCAGCCCTGCGCCGGCCAGCCCTGCACCGGCCAGCACCCAAACCGCCGCCCACTCGCCCCCCTGGTAGATGCCGCCAAGCAGGGCGGGCGTGAAGAGGACGAGCACGGCCGCCAGCACGCCGCCCCGGTGTGTGGCCGTGCGCCCACCCCACAGATAGACGCCGACGGCCAGGATGATGAGCGCCAGCCAGAGGCCGAGTTTGAGGCTGGCGACGCCATCGGCGCCGAGAAGGTGGAAGAAACGAGCCGTCCAGAAGGGCCAGGGGCCGGGCGACTGCCAGCGGCCGAGAGGCTGAGCAAGGATGGGGGCATCGCCCTGGAGAGCGGCGTAGAACTCGAGCGCCGGCAGCGGCCCGGCGGCGGTGGCCGGCAGCCCCGGCCGGGTTAGCGGCGCCCAGGCGGGGATGGCCAATGCCAGCGCCAGAAGCAGGTAGAGGGCAGCCTCGAGATATCGCCGCCCGCCGCTCTGGCCGACCGCGGCAGCCGGCGCCGAGGGCGTTGGCCCGGCGCCCATTCAGCGGCGCTCCCTCGGCCGCTCCCTCAACCGCTCCACCTCGGCCAGCCACAAGGCCGGGCTGGCGTCGCTGGGCATGCGCCAATCGCTGCGCGGCGACAGCGCCACCGACCCGATCTTGGGGCCATCGGGCATGGCCGAGCGTTTGAACTGCTGGCCGAAGAAGCGCCGGTAGAACACTTCCAGCCAGCGGAGGAGGGTTTCGTCGGTATAATCGCCGCCAAATGCCTGGCGGGCGAGGACGAGGACTTTGGCGGGCGGGAATTGGAAGCGGATGGTCTGGTAGAGGAAGAAATCGTGCAGCTCGTAGGGGCCGATGGCGTCTTCCGTCTTTTGTTCCAGCCCACCCTCGGCGTTGAGCGGCAACAGTTCGGGCGAGATCGGCGTGGCGCAGATGTCGCGCAGCACGGCCGTCGCTGGGCCGCTGAACTCGGCCTCGGCCACCCACTCGATCAGATAGCGCACCAGCGTCTTGGGCACACCGGCGTTGACATGATACATGCTCATGTGGTCGCCGTTGTAGGTCAGCCAGCCCAGGGCCAGTTCCGAGAGGTCGCCGGTGCCGACGACGAAACCGCCCGTCTGGTTGGCCACATCCATCAGGATCTGCGTGCGTTCGCGGGCCTGGGCGTTCTCGAAGGTGAGATCGTGCTGATTCTCGTCGTGACCGATGTCGCGAAAATGCTGGCGCACCGCCTCGGCGATGGCGATCTCGCGCAGGCTCACGCCCAGGGCCGCGGTCAGTTGGATGGCATTGCCCCTGGTGCGGGCGCTGGTGCCAAAGCCGGGCATGGTGATGGCGATGACGCCCCGCCGCTCCAGCCCGACCTTGTCGAAGGCTTTGGCCGCCACCAGCAGGGCCAGGGTCGAGTCCAGCCCACCGGAGACGCCGAGGGTCACGGCGCTGACGCCGGTGTGACGCAGGCGTCTGGCCAGGCCGGTGGACTGGATGGCGAAGATCTCGCGGCAGTGCTCGGCCCGGCGGTCGGGGTCGGCGGGGACGAAGGGGGTGCGCGAGAGTTGCGGGCGGATGAGATCGGGCCGTTCTGTCGGGGGTTCTGAGGCCCGGCAGGTCTGGCCGGGCAGACGGAACGGCACCCGGCGGCATTCTCGCCCCGGCCGCGAGGTCGAGAAGGTGCTGTTTTTCAGGCGTTCGTGCAGCAGCCGCTGTACATCCACATCGGCCACCGCTATTTGCGTCTCGAACTGGAAGCGTTCGGTCTCGGCCAGGATGGCGCCGTTTTCGGCCAGCAGCGAATGCCCGCCCCACACCGTGTCGGTGGTCGATTCGCCCGGCCCAGAGCCGGCGTAGAGATAGGCGGCCAGGCAGCGCGCCGATTGCTGGCGCACCAGGTCGCGGCGATAGTCGGCCTTGCCCAACAGTTCGTTGCTGGCCGAGGGGTTGAGCAGCACGGTGGCCCCGGCCAGGGCCTTGTCGCCGCTGGGCGGGCTGACTGCCCACAGGTCTTCGCAGATCTCGATCCCCAGCACGCACCCCGGCAGGTTTTCGGCCTCGAAGATGAGATCGACGCCAAAGGGAACGGCGGCGCCATCCAACTCCACCGTGGGGGCGGCAGCCAGCGGGCCGGGCGTGAACCAGCGCGCCTCGTAGAATTCGTTCGTCGTGGGCAGATAGGTCTTGGCCGTCAGGCCCAGGACACGGTTCTGAGCCACCAGGGCGGCGCAGTTGTAGAGCCTGCCCCCCACCTCCAGCGGCAGGCCCACCACGGCGGCGATGTCGTGCTGCGAGGCGGCGCTGGCGATGGCGGCGAGGCCGGCGCGGGCGCGCTCAAGCAGCAGGGCCTGGTCGAACAGGTCGGCGCAGGAGTAGCCGGTGAGCGAGAGTTCGGGGAAGAGGGCCAGCCGGCAGCCCTGGCGCGCGAGCCGGGCGAGGGCGTCGGTGATGGCCCGGACGTTGAACTCGACATCGGCCACGCGCACCGCCGGCGAAACGACGGCCATGCGCACAAAACCGAGAGCGGCCGAGTTGAAGAGGGAATGGGTCATGGCTGCGGCCTTGCTTCGAAGCGGTTGGCCCCGGCGCCCAGAAGCGGCGGCCGTGTGTGGAATGAGCCAGGAAGGAATCGAACCTTCGACCCGCAGATTAAAAGTCTGCTGCTCTGCCTATTGAGCTACTGGCCCGCGGGGTGCATTATAGCGGGGGGGAGGGGAGGGTGGCAAGTCGGGGGTGGCAGCGGTCGGAGCGCTCGCAGCGCTCCGACCGCTCCGACCGCTCCGACTGCTCTTCTTCCACACATCCGCCCAGCCCTGGCCGCCGCCCTGTTTGCTGGCCCCCACCTCGAAAGCGAAGCGCTCGCCGGCCGGGTCATCTTCTGCCGGCGTGGGATGCCCGACCAGGCGGCACAAATCCAGGAAGTGCTCCTGCGCCGAGGCGCGCTCCCGCAGCTCGGTCTGCCGCCACTTGGCGACGAAATCTTGGGGCGTGATACGACGCTGGCGGGCGGCGCTGTGGGCAGCGTTGGCATGGCGGCATCATACTCGCGCCCATGCCCGGTACACAACTCGCACCTTCCCCGCCTGCTCGAAGGTGATGTTGCCCTATCCATCAAATAAGATACGTTGAATAGCAAGTTGAAACAATACTATATATAGTAATACAGTTGTAATAGATACTAAATATGGGAGACGTTGATCGGCATCATCAAATGACCGTCAAATAAAGTCTATTGTGCGTAGATCAGGCTTAATCGCCGCTGCGCCCATCCCCTTGCTCAATAAATGACAGGGCGCCCCTCCTTGTCCACATCATCTCTCCCTCCGCCACGCCTCGATCCGCTCTATCTCCTGCCGCTCATACTCGCGCCGCACCGGGTCGCGCCAGTTGGCTTCCATGTCTTCGTAGCTGGGCAGGGGCAGGAATTGCAGCCCATTGTCACCGGGGTACGGGTCGAAGTGAATCTCACTTTCCCAAAAGATCGCATGCGGAATGCCTTCCGGGAAGGCGTCGCAGGTATGCGGTGATGCGTTCGTTTCCGTATTGCGGTGTAGTCGCTGACAAAACGTACAGAGAATGTAGGGCATGGTCATGGCAGCTTATCCCTGTGCTCCTGGCTCAATAAATCGGATAGCGCCCCTGTTCATCCGGCTCGTCTTCTTCCGACGATAGTTCATCTTCGTTCAGTATCTCCCCTCCGAACCTCTCTATGGCCCACTGCGCCAGCCGCCAATCAGGGTCGGGTTCATAATGGGGCCAGAATTCCAGCTGTCCGGTCATCGTTTGCAATGCAGACAGCAAAACGGGATCGGCGCAAGTCCATTCACGGTTGAACAGCGTTGCTTCGATGTTCTTAGGCGGCAAGAAACAGAGGTGGATGGCCATCAGCGCCTCGTTATGGTGGAGACGAGCCAAAAAGCTGGCGATACGCCGATTCTCCCAACACAAGCCGAACCGTATCATCATCCCAACCACGCAACTCCTTCAACCGCTCGATCTCCTGCCGCTTGCGCTCGAGCCGCACCGGGTCCCGCCACTTGACTTCCATGTCCTCGAACCCGGGCCGAGGCAAGAACTGTAGCTCATTATCGCCGGGGTGCGGGTCGAAATGTCTCTCGCCGTCCCAAAAAATGGCACGAGGAATGCCTTCCGGGAAAGCGTCACACGTCGCCGCCACTCGTGGGGCCTTTGCTTCCGCATGGAGTCGCTGGCATTTCATACAAAGCGGGACAGCGATCGTGCAATTCCCAGTGGGGGTCGTTTTAGTCTTCATTTCAGCAAGCCAGGAATCTTCTCGACAATCCCTGCCGCCAGGAGAGGGTCTGTCATGAAATAACTGTATCGATTGGTTTGACTCGCGGCAAGATGGTATAGTTCCACTCGCCATGAAAATCAGCGCGTTGGATATCGACTTGCGCCAATTCCTCATCAGACACCACGATGC
>JAIBAP010000090.1 GCA_019695115.1 Caldilineales bacterium
CCCACCTCCCACTCGCCGTACTCACTCTCCTGCGCCCGACCACCCTTGGCGCCGTTCTCCCATTGGCCGCGCTCGCTTTCGTCCCTCCCACTCTGCTCAACCCGGGAAACTTTGACGCTCACCCGAGGCGGTGGTCGAGGAAGAACGGATCATGGTCATATGATACAATGAAGCGCAAGTGTAGGGGCGAAACTGGGGAGACGGGCCTTCGATTTGCCTCCGCCAGCCTCGACCCTGCCAGCAATGATGACGATGCCCGATCTCTTCGACGCCCGCCGCACCGAATTGTTGGAAAAAGAGCAGCCCCTGGCCGCCCGTATGCGCCCGCGCACGCTGGATGAGTTCTTCGGCCAGGAGCACATCGTCGGGCCGGGGCGGTTGCTGCGTCGGGCCATCCAGGCCGACCAGCTTTCCTCGCTCATCTTCTACGGCCCGCCCGGCACCGGCAAGACCACACTCGCCCGCATCATCGCCAACACCACCAGCGCCCACTTCATCGCCATCAACGCCGTCCTGGCCGGGGTCGCCGACATCCGCAACGGCATTGCCGTGGCGCAAGAGCGGCGAGGGATGTATGGGCAGAAGACCATCCTCTTCGTGGACGAAGTTCACCGCTTCAACAAGGCCCAGCAGGATGCTCTGCTGCCCTGGGTCGAGAACGGCACCGTCATTCTGATTGGGGCCACGACCGAGAACCCCTATTTCGAGGTCAACAAGGCCCTGGTCTCGCGCTCGCGCATCTTCCAGCTCAAGCCCCTGGTGGCCGCCGACCTCTATCGCATCGCCCAGGCCACCCTGGCCGACCCCGAACGCGGCTACGGCAAGCTACATGTGCAGATCGAGCCAGCCGCGCTCGATCACCTGGTCGATATCGCCAATGGCGACGCCCGCGGCCTGCTCAACGCCCTGGAACTGGCGGTCGAGACCACCCGCCCCGGCCCCGATGGCGCCGTCCACGTCGATCTGGCTGTGGCCGAGGAAAGCATCCAGCGCCGGGCCGTGCTCTACGACAAAGAAGGCGACGCCCATTTCGACACCATCAGCGCCTTCATCAAGTCGCTGCGTGGCTCCGACCCCGACGCCGCCCTCTACTGGATGGCGAAGATGCTGTACGCCGGCGAGGACCCGCGCTTCATCTTCCGGCGGATGATCATCTTCGCTGGCGAAGACATCGGCCTGGCCGACCCGGACGCCATCCGCACCGTCATGGCCTGCGCCCAGGCTTACGACTACGTCGGCCTGCCCGAAGGCCGCTTCCACCTGGCCGAAGCCTGCCTCTACCTGGCCACCGCCCCCAAGACCAACACCCTCTTTTCCTTTTTCGATGCTTTGGGCGTGGTGGAAAAAGAGCGCGAGGCCGAAGTCCCCAGCCATTTGCGCGACGCCAACCGTGACCGCGAGGGTTTTGGGCACGGCGAGGGCTATCTCTACCCGCACGCCTTCCGCGACCATTGGGTGGCGCAGCAGTATCTGCCCACCGGTTTGCAGGGCAAGGTGTTCTATCAGCCCAGCGAGCAGGGCTACGAGGCCGGGATCAAGGCCGAGGTGGAGCGGCGGCGCGAGGCCCAGCTGGCGGCCATGGTCGAGGGCGGCTACGCCCAATCCGCCGAAATCCTCACCTTTGCCGGGGCTGGCGTCGAGCGACAGGCCGACCGCTGGCTACAACGCACCATCTCCAATGCCGGTGAGCGGCTGGCGAGCTTGCGCGAGCGGGTGATGGAGGCGGCCGGGGTGCAGCGCCATCAACTCGTCCTCGACCTCAACGCCGCCAGCGGGCTGCTAACCTGGGAGGCCATCCGCCGTGCGCCCGAAGGCGGCGTCTTCGCCCTTGCCCGCACCGGCCAGGAGGCCGAGGCCCTGCGCCAGATGGCCGCCAACCTGCCCGAACTCCGCCGCCCGACTGTCCTCCAGGGTGATTTGCCCGACCTGCCCGGCCTGCTGGCCCCGTTCGGCCAGGCGCTGCGTTTCGATGTCATCGTCGGTCGCAATGCCCTCGGCAGCCGGCCCGACAAGCCCGCCGCGCTGCGCACCCTGGCCGATCTGCTATCGCCTGGCGGTCGTCTCGTCCTGGCCGAGGCGGTGCCCCGCCACACCCAGCGCCTCTACCGGCTGGTCGAACTCGACTCCCTGCCGCCTGGCCTGGCCGCGCGCCTGATCGCCGCCGAAGAAGCCATCTACCAGAACCCCGCCGACCTGTTGGTGAATTGGGACGAGCGCGACCTGCAAGCCGCCTGCGCCGCCGCCGGTCTGGAGGCCACCGTCAGCCTGGAGTTCGACCCGGTGGAGATGCGGATCTCCGCCGCCCAACTCGACCAGTGGTTCGCCCCCCGCCCCGGCGACCGCCCCTCCTATGGCCAGCATCTGGCCTCCCAGCTTTCGTCCGACGAGCTTGCCCTGGTGTCATCGCTTTACCGCCGCAAGCTGAGCGAGCAGGTGGTGGTGTGGCGGAGTCCGCTGGCGATGGTGGCGGCGCGGGGGAGGAACGACTGAAGTCGTTACTACGAGACAGATCACCGATTTGGTACACAATGCAACGCCTGTCGTTACCATCGCCTACAGAAAGCCTCTTGGCAAAGTATATCGTTGGGTGTAAGATGTAGCTATGAAAGTTCAACGAGTCTATATCGACACTTCGATCTTGGGCGGCTGTTTCGACCCCGAATTCGCTCATTGGTCGAATGCACTGATTGACGACTTCCGTGCAGGCCGCCTCAAACCTGTTATCTCTGATATCGTCATCGCCGAAATAGGTGACGCACCACCGGCAGTACGCGATCTGCTGGCAGATATATTGACCCTTTCACCAGAATCTCTCGTCGTCACACCCGAATCGTTGGCTTTGGCTGATGCCTATCAGGATCGTGGTATCCTGACCCCCAAATTCTATGCCGATGGGTTGCATATCGCCCTCGCAACGTGCGCCGAAGTAGACCTCTTGGTTAGCTGGAATTTTCGTCACATCGTCCACTACGACAAGATTCGCCTCTTCACAGCCGTGAATCTAGAGCGAGGTTACAAGTCGCTGGCGATCTATTCGCCGCGGGAGGTAGCAAGTGATGAAAAAGACAACCATCAAAGCCGTTGAAATGGTGCGTCGCATCCGCGATGCACATTATGAACAGTTGCGCGGGAAGAGTCCCGACGAACGGATCGCCTTCTATCGCGCCAAAGCGCGCGCCATGCAGGCGGAAATCGCCCTTAACCAGGTCGGACAATCAAGCAAAGAGCTACAGCCGGTCTGATGGCGGATCGCATCAGTGGTTGGCCGCACGGTGTAGGCGCGATGCTGGAGCCGCGTCGTCGTTGGGCAGGCGCAAGCTGAATGAGCTGGTGGCGGCGCGGGGGAGGAACGACTGAAGTCGTTACTACGAGGCTACGAGACTACGAGGCGGCTACCAGCGCCGCATCCACCTCGCGGATGATGGCGTCGGCGTCGGCCAGTAGGCCCTTGACCTGCGTTTCGGGCACATTGGAACTGCGGAAAAAGAGTTCCAGTTGTTGCATCGGCGTCAGCGCCTCGACGTTGATCGCCCCCCAGCGGCTGCGAACTGCGCCCTCCACCTCCCTGCTGATGGCCGCTACTTCATAGGCCTCGGCCAGCGCCGCCCGGATCGTCCGCTCCTTCAGCCCCGCTTCCTGGTCGGGCCGCAGCTCCACCCGCACCCGCACGATGGCATCCGCCACCTCGCGGCGGGCGATGGCCTTCAGCACCTCGTCGGTGGGGTCGGCGGCCTGGCGGCAGTCGCAATCGATGGTCACGAAGCGCCGCGCCTGGCGCTGATGCTGGGTGATGAACTGATAGCTCGTCCGTCCTCGCCCCACCTCGGCCAGCACCCAGCCCTTTGGCTCCTTTTCCTCGCCGAAATCCACCCGCTCCACGCTGCCGCTATACACCACTGGCGGGTGGGCGCCGGCGTTCAAATCCTGATGTTTGTGGATGTGGCCCAGAGCGACATAATCCCAGGTCGGGTCGGCCAACACCGAGCGAGGCACCGTTACATCCCGGCCCACCATCAGCCCTCGCTCCGAGCCAAGCTCGGCCGTACTGACCGAGAAGTGGCCGACCAGGATGGCCGGCGTCTGCGCTTGCTCGCGCGCTCGCGCGGCCAGGGCCTGGATGCTCTCCACCATCTTGGCCGACACCATGCCATCCAGGTCTTCCAGGCTGATGCCTCGGTACTCCTCCTGGCTCAGCAGTTCCGAGGTCAGCGGATAGGGCGCGGCTGCCACCTGCACCGCCTGGCCCCGCGCCGCCGTCAGCGTGATCAGCTCGAACTGCTCCAACACAACCACATTGGGCACGGCCAGCGTGGCGAAGACCTCGATCGACGAGGCCCTGGCCGCCACTGCCGGCAGGTCGTGGTTGCCGGGGATCAGCACCACCGGGATGCCGTGGTCGGCCAGCTCTTTGATCCGCCAGGCGAACTCGCGGCGGTAGGTCGAGTTGGGGTCGCGGTTCTTGTAGGCGTCGCCAGCGAAAATCACCAGATCGACCTTTTTGGCGATGGCAAAGTCCACCAGGTCCGACAGGCGGCGGAGAAAGTCCATTGCCCGGCCGTTGAGACCGGTGGCGGGGTCGATATGGCCGTAGCGTTCGATGCCAACGTGCAGGTCGGCAAAATGGAGCAGGCGGATGGGTTCGGAAGTGGTCATGGGGCCAAGTTTATAGCGTTTCCACCGGGTCGACGTCAATTCGCCAGTTGGGCGTGAAGCGGACGCCCGCCAGCAGCACGGCCGGGTCCTCGCTGCGGATGAGCAGATGCCAGCGCAGCAGGTCGCGCTCCTTGCTGAAAAAGGCCGGGGCCGGGCCGATCAGGCTGAAATCGCTCAGGCCCAGGGTCGCGGCGCGCTGCTTGAGGTGGGCGGCCAGGCGCTCAGTCTCGCGCTGGCAGCGCTCGCGGTTCGTGTCCAGATACAACAGCCGGGTGAGGCGGCGGTAGGGCGGGTAGCCGTTCTCCTGGCGGAAGCGCATCTCCTGCTCGTAGAAGGCGGCGTAATCGTGCTGGGCCGCGGCCAGGACGGCATAATGGTGGGGATGATAGGTCTGGAAGATGACCTGCCCGCCCAATGCCGAGCGCCCGGCCCGCCCCGCCACCTGCGTCAGCACCTGAAACGTGCGTTCGGCGGCGCGGAAATCGGGCATGAACAGCCCCACATCGGCGCTGAGCACCCCCACCAGCGTCACCAGCGGCAGGTCGAGGCCCTTGGCGATCATCTGCGTCCCCACCAGCACATCGGCTTTGTGGTCGATGAAATCTTGCAGGATGTCCTCGTGGCTGGTCTTGCCCCCGGTCGTGTCCCGATCCCAGCGCAGCGGCCGGGCGGCGGGGAATTCGGCCGCCAGGGCTTCGAGCAGGCGCTCGGTGCCAGCCCCGAATTCTTTGAAGCGGCGGCTCTTGCACTTGGGGCAGGCTTGCGGCAGCGGCTGCCGGTAGTTGCAGTGGTGGCAGAGCAAGGAATCGCCATGCACCGTCAGGGGGATGGCGCAGCGCCGGCAATGGATGACCTCGCCGCAATCGCGGCAGAGGACGAAACTGGCGGCGCCGCGGCGGTTGAGGAAGAGGATGGCCTGTTCGCCGCGGGCAAGAACCCCTTGCAGTGTCTGAGCCAGCGGCCGCGAGAACATCGACCGATTCCCTACCCGTAGTTCCTCACGCATGTCCACGATCGCGACCGGCGGCAAGTCCAGCATGGCTTCGCCCGTGCTCTCGCCCGCCGCCCGGTGTCCGCGCACGCGCCGCGGCAGATCCAGCCGGTGGTAGAACCCGCGGCGGGCCTGGAACGCGCTTTCGAGCGCGGGGGTGGCCGAGCCGAGGATGGTCACAGCGCCGGTCAGCCGGGCCAGTTCGATGGCCGTCTCGCGGGCATGATAGCGCGGGGTGCGGGCCTGTTTGTAGGCGGCGTCGTGCTCCTCGTCCAGCACGATCAGCCCCGGCCGCGGGAAGGGCGTGAACAAGGCCGAGCGCGACCCCACCACCACGTCGAACTCGCCCTGCCGCGCCCGCCGCCAGGTGTCGTAACGCTCGCCCTCCGAAAGTTTGGAATGGACAACCGCCACCCGGCCCGGAAAACGAGCGGCAAAGCGGCGCACTGTCTGCGGGGTCAGGCTGATCTCCGGGATCAAGATGATGGCCTGGCGGCCGGCAGCGATGGTCTTTGCCAGCGCCCGCAGGTAGATCTCGGTCTTGCCACTGCCGGTGACGCCGTGGAGCAGGTAGACGGGAGGGCCAGCCAGACCGCCGGCCGGAGGCTCTCCCTCCACCCAGGTTGCCAGCCCGGCCTCGATCTCTGCCCAGGCTTTCTCCTGATCGCCCGTGAGGGCAGGCGGCGTGTCCGGCTCGAAGCGCCGGCCGGCCAGAGGGTCGCGCCAGACCTCGGCTTCGATCACTTCCAGGATGCCGGCCTCGGCCAGGGTGCGCACAGTGGCGGCGTCGGTGTCGGCCTCGGCGTACAGCCAGCCCACCCAAACCGGCTCGTCGCCGGCGCGGCGCAAGGCCTCGAGGATGGGCCGATATTTCTCCGTCCCGCGCAGGGTGATGATGGCGGCGTTGACCTCGGCGGGCGGGATGCTCAACTGCACCCGGCGTTCGGCGGTGATCTCCACCAGACCGCGCTCGGCCAGGGTGCGGATGGGGGCCGGGCTGGCAGCGATGGCCGTCGCCAGTTCGGCCACGGTGGGGTGGGCTGTGGGATGCTCAGCCAGCCAGCGCAGGGCGTCGGCCCCTTTGGAGGGCCGGCCAAAACGGGTCAGGGCGGCGTCGATCTCGTTGGGCGGGAGGGCCAGGCGAAGGCGGCGTTCTATCTTGGGCCGAGGGAGGGCGTCGTCGGCCTGGTCGCGCAGCCGCGCCAGCCCCATCTTCAGCACTTGCCCCAGCACCTCCTCGGCAGCCAGCCGGCGGTCGAGATCGCGCAGGTCGGCCAGCAGCATCGACCCCTTGCGCAGCCGCAGCAGCAGCGCCTGTTGGGCCGGGGTCAGGTCTTCAGGGTGGATGGGCGCGCCGGGCGCAAACTCGACCAGCACCTTGCTCTTGGCCCCAAAGCCCGGCGGCAGCAGCAACCGCACACACTCGCTCAGCGGCGCCAGATAGTGGCGGCACAGCCATCGAGCCAGGTCGATCATGGCCAACGACAGGGCCGGCTCGGCCGCGACCAGGTCGCCGAGCGGCTTGAGCAACACATCCGGCGGGGCTTCGTCGGTCAGGCCCAGGACCACGCCCTGCTGTTGGCCGCGGCCAAAGGGGACCCAAACGACATGGCCGGGGCGGATGACCCCGCGCTGGCCGGGTGGGATGCCGTAGGTGAAGGTCTGGCTTTCGGGCCGAAAATCGACGAGCGTTTCCGCTGCCTCTGGCGCCCCCTCTGTTGCTTTGTTCCCGGCCAGCCGTTTGTCGATGGGCAGGAGCACGGCGACCTGGGCGTAGCGCATCAGCCGATCTCCAGCGGGCGGTAGTCGGTGCGGGCGCGGGTGGCCTCCAGGATGGCCCAGAGGGTGCGGGCCGCGTCGTGGATGCGTTCGCTGCGGTTGACGACCACGTACTGGAATTTGGGCAGTTCGGCCATCTCTTTGCGGGCATAGGCCACGCGGATGGCGATCTGCGCCTCGGAATCGGAACGCCGGCCGCGCAGCCGCGCCACCATCTCTTCTTCGGTGGCTGTGGTCAGGAAGACGGTGATCGCCCCGCGCAGCTTGCTTGCCATCGTATCGGCCCCCTGCACATCCACGCGCATGATCACGTCCTCGCCGCGGGCCAGGGGCTCGGCGATCTCGCTCTTGGGCACGCCCTTGTAATCTCCGTAGACCAGGGCGTATTCCAGCAATTCGTTGTTTTCGATCATCTGGGCAAAACGGCCGAGGCTGACGAAGTGATAGTCGCGGCCATCCACCTCGCCGGCCCGTGGCGCCCGTGTGGTGGCCGTGACCACGCGATGAAAACGCACGTCCAGGGCTTCGAGCGCGTCGAGGACGGTGTCCTTGCCCACGCCCGATGGCCCGGAGAGGATCATCACCACCGGGCGAGGTTCGTCGAAGCTGCCGAAGTCGGGGAAGGAGGGGGTTCGTTCGTTCACAGTCTGGCTGCCTGGGTGAGGATCGCACGGAACGCCAGATTTCTAACCTGCCAGCGCCTTGCGTATACTTGGAGGGCTTATCCCGCCAAAAACGAGAGCCTCATGCCGATCTACGACTACTTTTGCCTCGACTGCCGCCGCCGCGTCAGTCTTTTCTATCGCACGTTGTCGGCCGCGACTGCGGCCACGCCCACTTGTTCGCACTGCGGCAGCGCCAGGGTGCGGCGGCTGGTCAGCCGGGTGGCGGTAATCAAGTCGGAGGACGCCCGCCTGGACGACCTGACCGACCCATCGATGTTGGACGGGCTGGATGAAGAGGACCCGCGCGCCCTGGCGCGGATGATGCGGAAAATGGGCGATGAAATGGGTGAGGAAATGGATCCCGAATTCGATGAGGTGCTCGACCGGCTGGAATCGGGGCAGTCGCCGGAGGAAATCGAGAAGATGATGCCCGACCTGGCGGACGGCGGTGGGGGTGGGGCTGAGATGGATTTTTGAACGTGTTGCGTGTTGCGTGTTCCGTGAATCAGCCAGCGGAGTGAGCACGCCTACGTGCGAACGGGCGGCGTGAAACGGGTTCCGGGTTCCGTGTTCCGTGTTCCGTGAATCAGCCAGCGGAGTGAGCACGCCTACGTGCGAACGGGCGGCGTGAAACGGGTTCCGGGTTGCGTAGTGCGTAACACCGGCCGCAAGGAATACGCGCGACGCACCAGGCCAGTATACCCCCCTTCCAGCCGCCCACCAAGTCCCGCCCGTCTATTCGTATCGCCGCAGTACGCCTACCACGCTGCCGTGCACCTTGACCTGACTGGGGTGGAGCACAAACGGCCGGTAGATCGGATCCGGGTTGGCCGGGCGCAGTTCCACGGTGTCGCCGTGATGATAGAACCGTTTCAGGGTGGCGCCCGCCAGCTCGGCCGGTTCCAGCACCTCCACCACCGCCATCTGCCCGGTTTCGACGCGCGCCTGGCTGCGCACCACGATCAGGTCGCCGTCATCCACCAGGGCGTCGATCATCGAATGGCCTTTGACGCGCAGGGCGAAGGCTTCGCCGCTGCGCGGGGTCAGTTCGGTGGGGATCGTGACCATCTCCATCACCGCTTCGGGGTCGTCGGGGATAGGGATGGGGTTGCCGGCGGCGATGGCGCCGTAGAGCGGCAATGAGCGCATCCGCCCGGCCTCGCGGCGACCCGCCGGCCTCGACCCATCCTGCACCAGCCTCAGCCCGCGCGAGACCTCGCGATTGCGTTCGATCCGCCCCTGTTCCTCCAGTTTTTCCAGGTTGTAGTTCACCACCGAGGTGGAGGAAATGCCCACAGCGGCGCCGATCTCGCGGATGGTGGGCGGGTAGCCGTGTTCATCCTGAAAGTCCTGGATGAAGTCGATCATTTGTTCCTGGCGAGGTCGTAGTTTCATGGGAGGTTGCTCCTGCGGGCGCGTGCTGGTCGATCAGAAAATATGTTCGATTGACACCCGCTATCTTATCGGAACAAATGTTCGTTGTCAAGTGTTTTTTTGCCGATTTCGAGGCCCCGGTGATGCTCCTGTGATGCCAGAATCAGTCTGCTATGATAATACTGTCATCATTTGCATTTTTTGATATACATTATTATCATAGAAGCGTGACTGAAACCCTTCCTTATGCCAAAGCGCGACAGGTCTTCCGCCAGCATCATGGCGTCATGCGCACCGTTCAGGCTATCGAAAACGGTATCCCGCCTGCCACCCTTTATGCGATGCGCGATTCTGGCATTATCATACGTGAAGGTCGCGGCCTCTATCGGCTGGTCGAAATTGAGTTGGCAACCCATCCTGATTTGGTGCAGGTTTGCCAACGCGTTCCCAAAGCAGTGATCTGCCTGGTTTCAGCACTGGATTTCCATGATCTGACCACTCAGATACCAAGACGAGTCATGCTTGCACTACCCCGCGGCGCAAGAACGCCTCAGTTAGACTATCCATTTGTCCAGGCAGTACATATGGCCTCAACGGCCTACTCGGCTGGGATCGAGACACACCAGGCTGACGGCTTTCCCATTCGCGTTTATAGCGCCGAGAAGTCGGTGACTGATTGCATCAAATTCCGCCGTATGATCGGCATCGATGTCGTGCAGGAGGCCATGCGTCTCTATCTTGGTCGTCAGCCGGTCCATTTGGATGCTCTTGTGCATTTCGCCGAAATCAACCGGGTCGAACGCCTGCTGCGCCGCTATCTGGAGATCTTGGTATGAGCGAATCGGTCAAGAATCTGCCGATCTCCATCCTGAGCCGGCTGCGTAACAAGGCCCAAGCAGAAGGGCGTAATGCTCAGGATATGCTCCGCTATTATGCTATCGAGCGATTTCTTTACCGCCTTTCGCAAAGTGATCATAGCGATCGATTTGTACTCAAAGGGGCGCTCATTTTCCTTACCTGGGGCATCGACTTGCCGCGTCCAACCCGCGATATCGATTTGCGTGGCTTTACCGCCATCGATGTAGAGACAATCTGCAGCATGATGCGGGAAATTTGTCTGACCCCGGTTGTCTCTGACGGAATGGTTTTTGACGCCAATTCCGTTGTTGGTGAAACAATCAGCGAAGCGGCGCGCTATCAGGGCGTGCGTATTCGGTTCAACGGCGCTTTGGGCAAGGCACGAACACCTATGCAGATCGATATAGGGTTTTCGGACGCGATTACTCCGTCTGCGTTACGGGTGAGATACCCGACTCTCTTGGATATGCCTGCACCTGAGCTGCAAGGCTATCCACCGGAGACTGTGGTGGCAGAGAAGGTCGAGGCGATGATCGTCCTGGATCAGATCAACAGTCGTATGAAGGACTTCTACGACATCTGGTTGATCGCACAGCGTTTTGAGTTCGAAGGTCGCCTTCTCCAGCAGGCTATTCAAACAACTTTCCATCGTCGCCATACTGAACTTCCCCGCGGCGTTCCCGTAGCCCTATCTGACTCGTTTGCCATGAAAAAACAAGACCTATGGCGTACATTTGTGATCCGCTACGGGCTTGGTTCTGTCGCGCCGTTGGACTTCGGATCTGTTGTCGAAGGTTTGAGGGCTTTCTTGATGCCGATCATCAACACGGAATCGTTTTCTGGTCATTGGTCGAACAGTCAAATATGGCTTCGTCCGGCTTTGCTCGCGTCCGAAACCGCCTGATGCGCCTCCCGACTCATGTATCTCACCCTCCGATTTGCCTCCTCCTGCTCTCTCTGGCATACTGAACTCCTTGCACCGCTCGGAGCAACCCCCATGACAGACACGTTCGCAGCCTGATCCCGTCTCCGTTCTTCACCCCGCCGGTGAACGCACCCCCGTGCGCTTGACCGATCCCGGCCGGGCCGTGGCGGAGACCACGCGCCTGCCCCGATCGTTGCCCCCCTCCCATCCCCATTCACGATCTCTCCTACGCCGCAGGCGCCATGCCTGCGGCGTTTTTGTTTGCGGAAAACCAAACCCTAAAGGTTTTCAAAACCTTTAGGGTTTGTGCAACCCGCACAAAGGCGGTCCTATGCTGCAAGTACGCAATATCAGCAAATGGTTCGGCGATGTCCGAGTCCTGAACCAGATCAACTTCACCCTCAACCGCGGCGACCGCGCCGGGCTGATCGGCCCCAACGGCAGCGGCAAAAGCACCCTACTCAAGATCATCACCGGCGATCTGGCCGCCGACCAGGGCCATATCGTCCTGGCGCCCGCCTCGTTGCGCTGGGGCTACCTGCCCCAAGCCTTCGACTTCCCCGCCGGCGCCAGCGTGGGCGATGTGCTGACCGCCGCCCAAGGCGAGCGCGTGGCCGCAGAGACCCACCTGGCCCTGATGGCCGAGCGGCTGGCGGCGGCGACCGGCGACGATCTGGACCCGGCCCTGGCTGCCTACGACCGCGCCCTGGCTGCGTTCGACGCCCAGGGCGGCGGCAAGCTGCGGGCCGACGCCAGCGCCGTGCTGGCGGGGTTGGGCATGGCCGCTGTCGGCCAGGATCGCCCGGTGGCGGCGCTCAGCGGCGGCCAGAAAACGCGCCTGGGTCTGGCCCGGCTGCTGCTGGCCGAGCCGGACCTCCTCCTGCTCGATGAACCCACCAACCACCTCGACATCACCGCCCTGGCCTGGCTGGAAGACTACCTGGCCGCCTATCCCGGCGCTATACTCACCGTCTCGCACGACCGCGCTTTCCTCGACCGCACCGTCAACCGCATCCTGGCCTTGGACGAGACGGCCCACACCCTGCGCGACTATCCGGGGAACTACACCGACTACGCGCGGGCCATCGACCGCGACCTCGACCGACAGTGGGCAGCCTATTTCGAGCAGAAAGAGCGCATCCAGCAGCTCAACAGCTCGATCCGCAAGCTCACGGGCAAATCCGACGCCATCGAGGCCGAGAGCCTGCATTTTTACTACCGCCGCATCGCTAAAGACCTGGCCCGCCGCGCCGTGGTGCAGAAGCGGCGGCTGGAGCGGATGCTGGAGAGCGAAGACCTGATCGACAAACCCGGCCAGACCTGGAAGATGAAAATCGAGTTCCCCGAACTGCCGCGGGCTGGCCAGGACGTCCTCCACATCGAGGGCCTGGCCGTGGGCTATGATGGCCGCAAACTGCTCGATGGCGTCAATCTGCACCTGCGGCACGGCGAGCGGGCGGTGCTGATCGGCCCCAACGGCAGCGGCAAGACCACCCTCCTGCGCTGCATCACTGGCGAGCTGGCGCCGTGGGTGGGCGAGGTGCGCCTGGGCCGGGGCGTGCGGCTGGGCTACATGGCCCAAGAGCAGGAGACGCTGCCCGCCGCCAGCACACCGCTCGACCTGATCCGCGACGCCGCCTCCCTCTCCGAGACCGAAGCCCGCAGCCTGCTCTCGCTCTACCTGTTCAAGGGCGACGAGGTCTTCACAGCGGTGGGGCAGCTGAGCCTGGGCGAGCGCAGCCGCCTGGCCCTGGCGCTGATGTCGGTGCGGGGCTGCAACTTCCTGCTGCTGGATGAGCCGATCAACCACCTCGACATCCCCGCCCGCGAGCGTTTCGAGCAGGCCATGACCCAGTTCGAGGGCACGGTGCTGGCCGTCGTCCATGACCGCTACTTCATCGAGCGCATCGCCACCACCTTGTGGGCGCTGGAGGAGGGGACGGTGCGCGTGGTGGGGTGACAGATGCAGCCGCTGTGGGGCTTTCATACTTGTCGAGTGTTGCGCATCGTGCTACACTAAAATCGTGATCAAGTCATTTCGCCACAAAGGCCTTCGGAGGTTTTTCGAGAGTGGAAGCGTTGCTGGCATTCAACCCGAACATGCCAAGCGTCTGCGTGTACAACTGGCTGCTATCGACACCGCCGTTGTGATCGGTGACATCGATTTGCCTGGATTCCGCTTGCACTCTCTGAAAGGCAACTTGGAAGGGCGCTGGTCGGTCTCTATAAGTGGCAACTGGCGTATCACCTTTGAGTTTGTCGATGGCAACGCTTATGTTCTCGACTATGAGGATTATCACCAATGAACATGCATAACCCACCCCACCCCGGCGAATTCATCAAGGAAATCTATCTCGAGCCTTACGAACTAAGCGAGCGCTTCCTGGCTGCGAAGTTGGACGTCTCGCCCTCAACGCTCAATCGCCTGCTCAACGGGCAAAGTGATGTCAGCCCCGAAATGGCGCTGAGGTTGTCGAAGGCCCTGGGCAGGACGCCCGAAAGCTGGCTGGCTCTGCAGAACAACTACGATCTCTGGCAGGCGCGGCAACGGCTCGACCTGGCGAAGGTGCAGAAATTGGATTTCGCGCCCGCTTGATTTTCCCTTGCGGGTTTCTCCTCGCTGTTTGACGCCCGCCTGTCATCGCCTCGCGAGCGAGGCGATGACAGAGCGCTCTTGCCGATGCCAACGCCGCGAACCATTGTCGCATCCCGGCGCCCCCATCCTTCTTGCAGGGATAGAGATGGCATAGACTATCCTTGTGGAAAGGACAGGTTCGCCTGGCCCCATTGCAATGGCAACCAGCAGCGGCCTGATTATTGGGCAATACAACTGGCGCCGCATTTGACACCCCCGCCCACCCCTTGCGATAATAGCGCCAATCGAACACGCCCTCCCAACAGCACCGACGGAGGAAAGTAAGCGGGCGGAAGCGCCCAGAGAGGCCGGGTCACAGGCTGCAAGCCCGGCTGCGTCCAACCCCGCCGAAGTTCCCTCCCGAGCTGGTTCGGTGAATGCCCTGCGCTAGTAGTCGAACCCGGAAATCAACCGTTATGATGATGGTTATTAGTGATTGGAGATTAGAGATTAGAGATTGGCGATTAGACGAATAACCAATCTCCAATCTCCAATCTCCAATCTCCAATCTCCAGTCACCAATAACACTGAGCGCCCCATTTCACGGGGAATCAGGGTGGCACCGCGAAGCCAAACGCTTCGTCCCTGCGTGGACGAGGCGTTTTTTTTTGTTGGTTATTGGTTATTTGTTATTGGTTATTGATGCTTAGCAAAGCCAATCTCCAATAACCAATCTCCAATAACCAATCTCCAATAACCAATTACCACCATGCACAACCTCACCGATCTAAGCAACCAGGCCGAAAACGAACTGAACCAGACCCCCGACGCCGGCGCGCTCGAAGCCTGGCGCGTCAAATGGCTGAGCCGCAAGGGGCTGGTGCAGCAGGCCGTCGATCAACTGGGCGTGCTGCCGCGCGAGCAGCGCGCCGAGTATGGCAAGGCCGTCAACCTGCTGAAACAGACCGTCCAGGCCGCCTATGAGGCCCGCCTGCAGGCGATGAAGGACGCCAGCCTGGCGGCGGAACTGGCCAGCGAAGGCATCGACGTCACCCTGCCCGGCCGCCAGCCCCCGCTCGGCCGCCTGCACCCCACCAACCGCACCCTGCGCGACATCTACGCCGTCTTCGCCCGCATGGGCTTCCAAATCTACACGGCGCGCGATGTCGAGACCGACGAATTCAACTTCCAGCTTCTCAACTTCCCCGTCGGCCACCCGGCGCGCGAGATGCAGGACACCTTCCACACCACCGTCCCCGATGTCATCCTCCGCACCCACACCAGCCCCGGCCAGATTCGGGCCATGCGCGACTACGCCCCGGAGCCGATTCGCGTCATCCTCCCCGGCCGCTGCCACCGCTACGAGCAAGTCACGACCCGCTCGGAGCTGATGTTCTACCAGGTCGAGGGCCTGGCCGTAGGCAAACACATCACCTTCGGCGACCTCAAAGGCACCCTGGCCGCCTTCGCCAACCAGATGTTCGGCGAAGGTCGCAAGATGCGCTTCCGCTGCTCGCACTTCCCCTTCACCGAACCCAGCGCCGAAGTCGACATCGACTGCATCGTCTGCGGCGGCAAAGGCTGCCGCATCTGCAAATACACCGGCTGGCTCGAAATCCTGGGCTGCGGCATGGTGCATCCCACCGTCCTGCGCAATGGCGGCTACGACCCCGACCTCTACTCTGGCTACGCCTTCGGCATGGGGCCGGAGCGCATCGCCATGCTGCGCCACGGCATCGACGACATCCGCTACTTCTACAGCAACGACACCCGCTTCCTGCGCCAGTTCGCTTGAAAGACATTGCGGATTGTGGATTGCGAATTGAACCTGCGACCTGCCACCTGCGACTTGCGACCTGCGACCTGCCACCTGCGACTTGCAACCTGCCACCCCACTTCCTTGTCTACCTGTCTACCTATCTACTTGTCTACTCCCCCCCATGATCAAAACCCCCCTTTCCTGGCTCCAAGACTACGTCGACATCACCCTGCCCCCGCACGAGTTGGCCGATAAACTCACCCTGGCCGGGCTGGAAGTCGAACACATCGAATACATCGGCGTCCCCCTGCCCGCCTCGGTGCGCCGGCGCAAGGGCCTCTCGCCCGATGACCCCGCCACCGGCATGGGCCACATCGCCTGGGAGCCGGACAAACTCCTCGTCGGCCAGATCCTGGAGACCAGCCGCCATCCCAACGCCGACCGCCTGCTGCTGGCCACGGTCGACTTCGGCCAGGGGCAGCCGATGACGATCATCACCGGCGCCCCCAACCTGGCGCCCGGCGATGCCGGCCTCAAGATCGCCTTCGCCACCCTCGGCGCCACCCTGGTCGATCCTTACGCCGACGGCTTCAAGACCATGAAGCTCAAGCCCAACAAAATCCGGGGCATCGAGTCCCAGGGCATGGCCTGCTCGGAGAAAGAATTGGGGCTGTCGGAGGAGCATGAAGGCATCCTCCTCCTGCCCGACGACGCGCCCGTGGGCGCGCCGCTGGTCGATTACCTGGGCGACGTCGTCTTCCACATCGCCGTCACCCCCAACCTGATCCGCATCGCCTCCATCATCGGCGTGGCGCGCGAGATCGCCGCCATCACCGGGGCCAGCCTCCACATCCCCATGCCAGGTTGGCCGCCCACCTGGCAGACGCGGCCCATCCCCGCCAGCGATTTTTGCGAGGTGGAGATCGTCGACGCCGACCTCTGCTACCGCTTCACCGCCACCATCCTCCGCGACCTCCAGCTCAAACCCTCGCCCTTCTGGATGCAGCGCCGCCTGCGACTGGCCGGACAGCGCCCGATCAACAACCTGGTGGACGTGACCAACTATGTCATGTTCGAATGGGGCAAACCCCTGCACTCGTTCGATTACGACAAACTCCTGGCCCGCGCCCAAAGCCAGGGTGAGGACATCGTCCGCATCATCGTCCGCCGCGCCAACGAGGGCGAAGCATTCACCACGCTCGACAACCAGAAACGCGTCCTCGATAGCGAAACCCTGATGATCTGTGATGCCGCTGGCCCGGTCGCCATCGGCGGCGTCATGGGCGGGCAGGATACCGAAATCTCGGAGACCACGACCAACGTCCTCCTCGAATCGGCCAGCTTCAACTTCATCAACATCCGCCGCACCGCCCTCAAACAAAAACTGCCCTCCGAGGCCGCCTACCGCTTCAGCCGCGGGGTGCCGTCCGAACTGGACCCCATCGGCAACGTGCGCGGCGCGGCCCTCATGGCCGAGTTGGGCGGCGGCTGGATTGCCTCCGGCATCGTCGAGGACTACGCCCGGCCCCAGCCGCGGGTCGAAATCCCGATCAGTTCCGCCGAAGTCCGCCGCGTGCTGGGCCTCGACCTCAGCCTGGACGAGATCGCCGCCATCCTCCGCCGGCTGGAGTTCGATCTGCGGGTCGAGGGCGAGGCGATCTGGGCCACACAGCCCTACTACCGGCTGGATTGCACCATCCCCGCCGACCTGCTGGAAGAGATCGCCCGCATCTACGGCTACGACGCCATCCCCGTCACCCTGCTGGCCGACGACCTGCCGCCGCAGCGCCACAACTGGCCGCTGGAGCAGGAGGAATTCCTGCGCGACGTCCTCAGCGGCGCCGGGCTGCAAGAAACGATCAACTACAGCCTGACCACGGTCGAGAACCACGCCCGGCTGTATCCCGGCCGCCCCGACCTGGCCCCGACTGCCGATCGCTTCATCACCCTGAGCAACCCCATCTCCCCCGAGCGCGAGGTGCTGCGCCGCAGCCTGGTCGTCAGCACCCTCGAAAACCTGGGCCGCGGCCTGCGCCACGATCAGCGCCTGGCCACGTTCGAGATCGGCGCCGTCTACTTGCCCGAAGGTGGGGATGGCGAACTGCCGCTGGAAGAGCGCCGCCTCTGCCTGGCGATGACCGGCCCGCGGCTCCCGGCCGGCTGGCTGGGCGGCGAGCCGAAGTCGCTCGATTTCTACGACCTCAAGGGTGTGCTCGAAACCCTCTGCGACCGCCTCCACGCCGGCCCCATCGTCTATCAACCGGCCCAGGAACCGAGCTTCGGCCCGCGCTGCGCCCGCATCCTGCTGGATGGGCAGGTGCTGGGCGTCGTCGGCGAGCTGCACCCCACGGTCCGCGCCGCCTTCGACCTCCCCGCCCAGCCGGTCGTAATCGCCGACCTGGCCCTCGATCCCTTGCTGCCGTTCTACCAGCGCGCCGCCCGGCTCCGGCCCTTCAGCGATTTCCCGCCCGTAAAGGAGGACATCGCCCTGGTGGTGGACGAAGCCATCCCCGCCGCCCAGGTCGAGGCGCTCATCCGCCAGACCGCCGGCGAGGCGCTGGTGGACCTGGTTTTGTTCGATCTCTACCGCGGCAAACCGATCCCGCCCGGCAAGAAATCCCTGGCCTTCGCCCTCACCTTCCAGTCGCCCACCAAGACCCTAACCGACGACGATACCGCCAAGCTGCGCAAGAAGATCATCGGCCGGCTGGAACGCGAGATCGGAGCGACGTTGAGGGCGGGATGAGTGGATGATCTAAACCGAGATCACTTCCAGACCAGTACTTTTGTCAATGACGATAGACCATGGACGATGGACGATCCGCCCGGCTGGATGAAAAATTAGCTGTCGTCTACTGTCTATCGTCCATGGTCACGTCAGAAGCCGAACTTATGTTTTCAAAGTGACTTGGGTTTAGCGGATCATCCACTCATCCCGCAAATCAAACATGGGCTGGGCTGTTCCCGCGCTGATCTCGTCTAGCGCCGCTTCCCTCAGCGCCATGAATCGCTCTCGATGCTGGCGATAAAAACCCTCCCATTTCACATCTTCCGCCTGCATCTCCTCCTCGCTGTCATCCAGCCAGGCAAGATCGACTGCGACGTTCTCGACCGGAGGAGCCTGGGTCTGCAAGAAGCGCGCAAAATCATAGACCTGCGCCGCCCGTTCGATGGGCACGCTCTTGGTGGCAGCACTTTGGGTCTGATAGAATAGGCGACAGTCCATGTGACAAGGAGGATCTTGAGAATGACAGTTCTCAATGCTTTACTCAATGATATGAATCGGCTAGAAGCCGATTTGAGTCGCTTTGAAATCAACTTCGGCGTCAAATCGCCGGATTTCTTTGCGGCGATGATGCGCGGCGATCTGGAAGAGTTCGACGATTTGGATGAGTACCGCCAGGATTTCATCGAGTGGCTGGCACTCTACAAGACATGGCTCGCTTTTTCTGAGAAGTATCACCAAATCATAGCACGCCAACCGGTGGCAATTCAGATCAGAGCCAATTTGGAACCCGTCTATGCTTGATCCGCTTTCCTCGCCGGCGGCATATGAGACATTCATCTACAGCTTACCTGAGCACTATGCCAGCATAAACCGCTCTTTGTTGGTCATATCGCTTCGGGAGAACACTTCGGACGAACAGAAGGGATGATATTGTTCGATGGGGATGTGGTGCTGTGTGTGCAGGAGTATCTCAATTTCGAGCTACATGTCATGGAGGGTTATGGCTATGAGGTCTCCCGATCACATAGTGCTTACAGCGCCTCTGATTTCCCTGTAGTCGCCCTTTACTGCAAAGCAGCCTATCCGCATAAGGAAAAACTCTACTGGTACGACTCCTTTCCCCACCCGAACGATCCTTCGCTTGCGAGTACGAATCCGCATCACAAGCATGTACCGCCTGACATCAAGCGGCATCGCATCTCGGCCCCTTATCTCAGCTTCACTCGACCGAACCTTCCGTTCTTGATTGGTGAAATCGAGAGCGATGTCTTGCCCATCGCTCGGTAAAAGGTCATAACATTTGGGTGCGTCCTAAACCAGTTGGGAAGTGCTCAAGCAGCCAGTTTTGGTTCGAAGGCAGCAGGGTGCGGATGAGTTTTTGAAGTGGCGCCGAAAGAGAAGGCAGGCTGGGACGGAGGCACTGT
>JAIBAP010000091.1 GCA_019695115.1 Caldilineales bacterium
GCCGCTGCCATGAATCTGACCAGTGCGGTTGCCTGGCTTCGTGGCAATACTCGCTCCACCACTCGACGCTCATCCTTCGCTGCTCTTGCATTGGCTACTTGACTATAAATAAACCAACGGTATCTGACCACTGATTACTGTTGCGAAAGGCGTTCGGATCGACTGAGGCGACGGGGGGCAGGGGTGGCGGGCGGGGCGAGAGCGGGGGGTGGCGGGATTTCGGGCAGGGCGGCGCCGTCGGGCAGGCCGGTGCCGATTAGTCGGCGGAGTTCGGCATCGAGGGCGCGGTCGGTCTCGAGCGGTGTGTAGGCGGCCAGACGGGAGTCCACCTCGGCTATGGCCCGCTGCCACAGGTCTTGCTGGCCCCCGCGCTGCCAGGCATCGCGATTCTTGCGGTCGAAGACGGGGCCGGGCAGATACAGCTGCTGTTCCCAGTGCGCCAATGTGTGCGGCGCGGTGAGCATGTGGCTGGCGGCCAGTTCCGCCTGCACCAGCTCGCCCGCGGGCAGATCGTCCACCACCTGCAGCTGGCGCGTCAGTTGCAGCACCTGGCCGCAAACTTCGTTATCGAACACCAGCTTGGGCAGGCTGAAAACAAGGACGTAATCGAGCAGGCCGGGGCCAGAGACGGAGTTGATCCCGGCCAGGGCCGCCAACAGGGCGCTGCCGTAGGTTTCGGCCCCGGCTTGTGCATCCAGCACTTTGCTATCGCTCAGGGCCATATAGGCCTGGGTGGGCAGCCCCAGCCGCTTGCCCACCTGGGCGTTGATCAGATTCAGGTACATGGCCTGCACGCCCAACATGGGCGAAGTGGCCTCTTTCATGTGGAATTCGGCCGGCGCGCCGCCATAGAGCACCGCCGTCCCCGGTTTGATCACCTGCGCCATCACCACCCCGGCCAGGGTATCGACGGCATGGAACACCGCCGCCCCGACCAAAGTCACCGGCGCGGTCAGGCCCATCAACGTCACCGGCACGATTTCGACCGGGATGCCCGCCTCGACGCAATCGATCAGGTTTTGGCACGAGTCTTCGCTGTAGCGAAAGTTGCCCGTGGCCGTGATCGTGAAGATCGACAACGGCCGCGCCGCCAGGTCGGCCCGGTCGCGGCGGAAGAGCGCCATCATCGCCGCCATGCGCGGCACGCCGTGCTCGGTGAAGGCCCCGGAGACAATCGGACGGCGGGAATTGGTCAGGCACAGATACAGCCGCCAGGCGTCGGAAACCTCCGGGGCGATGTCGTGGGTCGAGAAAGCCGTGGCCAGGTAGGCGATGTGGGGCAGGCCATCGCACACCCGCACGTACTCGACGAAATCAGCCGTAAGCGCGTCGCGCGTGGCGCCGGTGCGGTGATCCTGCACCCGCAGCCCGCTGGAGCCGGGCGTGAAATGCACCCGGTCGGCGCCCAAATGGGCATGCGGCTTGCCATCGCGGTCATAGAGCCAGAAAGAAGCCGGGGCCGAAGCCAGCGCCCGCTCGACGACATCATCCGGGAACAGAACCCGGCCCTTCCCATCCAGCGGCAGCCCTGCCCCCACCAGACGCTGCTCCAGGCCCCGTCCTCGCACCTCCATCCCCACCGTCGCCAACAAATGGCGCGCCTCGCTGATGATGCTGTCCAGCAGGTCGGGCGAGGCGACGGTAAGGGTGGGGCGCATGGCGGTCGGTGGCAGCGCAGTTGCCGCAGACAGGGCGGCGGGTGGGGCCATTCTAGCCGCTTGCCCGCCTGTTGGCAAACGTTTGCAGCAAGGGTACAATGGCCGCACCGTTGCCCTCCCGCCGCCTTCCCCCGACTTCGACATGCGACGCTTCCTCGTCTTCCTCCTCCTGGCGCTGGTGCTGCTGGGCGCAGCCTGCCAGCCCGGCCCGACCGACCCAACGCCTGGCCCGACCGACCTGCGCCTCCTCGTCCTGCCCGACGACGGCCCCGCCGCGGTGATCGCCCTCATCGACGGCGCCCAGGAATCGATCCGCTTCAAGATCTATCTGCTGACGAGCGACGAGATCATCGCCGCCCTGGCGGCAGCCGCCAACCGGGGAGTGGAAGTGCGGGTGCTGATCGAGCAGAACCCGGTGGGAGGGGGCGAGAGCAACCAACAATCGGCCGACCGGCTGAAAGAAGCAGGGGTGAGCGTGCGATGGGCGCCCTCGCTCTACCAGCTGACACACGAGAAAAGCCTGCTGGTGGACGACAGACAGGCCCTGGTGAGCACGTTCAACTATACGAAAAGCTCCTTCGCGAACAACCGCGAGTACGGGCTGCTGACGGCCGACCCGGCCCTGGTGAGCGAGATCGCCGCCATCTTCGACGCCGACTGGACCGGCAAGCCCTACGAGCGGGTGCGGAACCCGGCCCTGGTCGTCAGCCCGCTGAATAGCCGCCCACAGATCGAGGCCCTGATCGACGGCGCCCAGAAGTCGCTCTGGTTGGAGGAAAATACGCTGCTCGACGACGACATCGCCGGCCGGCTGGCTGCTGCCGCCCAACGAGGCGTCGAGGTTCGTTTTCTCGGCCCGCTGCGAACGGACGAAGAGGATCTGGCTGAACCGAACTACCGGCGTTTGCAGGCAGCCGGGGCGCAAGTCAGCCGCCTGGCCGCACCGTATGTCCACGCCAAAGTGATCGTGGCCGACGGCAAGCGGGCGCTGGTGGGGTCGATCAACCTCAGCGCTGCCTCGCTGAACAAGAACCGCGAGCTGGGGCTGGTGACGGAAGACGCCGCCATCATCGCCCGGCTTCAGAAAACCTTCGAGGGCGACTGGCAGCTCGCCCGCCAGGTCAGGGCGGCCCCGACCGGCGTCATCGGCTGGCAGGAAGCAGGCAACTACCTGGGGGCCGAGGTCACGGTCGAAGGCGAAATCATGCGCACGCACGATACCGGCAAAGTCACCTTCCTCAATTTCACACCCAACTACCGCGGCACGCTCACCCTCGTCATTTTTGCCTCCGACTACGACCGCTATCCGGCGGCGCCCGTGGATTACTTCCTGAACAAGCATCTGCGCGCAAAGGGCATGGTGAAGGACTATCAGGGGGCGCCGGAGATCATCATCGATTCCCCCGATCAGATCGAAATCCTGCTGGCGGCCGCGGCCCAACCTGTCTCAACCCAACCTGCCGCCGCCGACGCCCCCACCTCACTCGCGGCCACAAGCGCCCCCCTGCCCCCCACTCCCGCCGCGGCCGCGGCCATCGTCGCCTGGCGGGACGCGGACGACCACATGGGCCAGGAGATCACGGTGGAGGGCAAGGTGGTGCGCACGCACGACACCGGCAAAGTCACATTCCTCAATTTCACCGACGAGTGGCGAGGGACCCTCAGCATCGTCATCTTCGCCAGCGATTATGACAAATTCCCGCAACCGCCCAGCCAACTGTTTCGCGACCAGACCGTGCGCGTCAGCGGCCAGGTGAAGGAATACCAGGGCGCGCCGGAAATCGTGGTCGAGTCAGCCGACGCCATCGAGATCATCGCCGCGGGGCCAGGCGACGATGCCACATCCGCGGGCGAAGCCGCACCCACCGCCTCGCTTGCGGCAACCGCTCCCCCGCCCACCGGCGTCATCCCCTGGCAACAGGCCGGCGACTACCGGGGCCAGACGATCACCATCTCTGGCCGCATCGTACGCGCCAGCGACATCGGCAGCATCACCTTCCTCAACTTCAGCCAGGAGCGCGGTGATTTCGTCGCCGTCATCTTCCAGGATGACTATGCGAATTTCTCCTCCCCGCCCGCCGAACTGTATCAGGGCCAATCGGTGTGGGTCACGGGCCAGGTGACAGAGCACGATGGCGTCCCCCAGATCGTCGTCCGCTCGCCCGCACAGATCGAAATCTTCCCCTGATTCCTCCTTCGCACCCTTCGCGCCCTTCGCGGATGATCCTCCTTCGCGCCCTTCGCGGATCAAAAGCCAATGCTCGCCCTGCTCCAAAGCCTGCCTCCAGCCACCCGCGCGGCGCTGGCCGCCACCCGAATCGATATCGCCAAGCGTCCGCTTGCCCTCGTCGGCGCGGCCAGCAGAGCGAGAGGGCAGATCGAGGCGCTTTTCGATGGCGCTGAAATCATCGCTTCCATCGACGACGGCCGGGAATTCAGCCTCGTCATCCCCGAAGAAGATCTACCGGGTCTGGATGTGCTCGGACTCGACCTGCGCGTCGAGCGCCCCTTCCGCCTTCTGCGGCTGGACGTCGTCCTCCCCTGGACGACCGTCGGCTATGGCGCCGCCATCTTCGCCGCCCTGACCCAGGCAGGCGTCAGCGCCGGAATGCTGAGCGGCTTCAGCCACGACTATCTCCTGATCCCGTCCGCCAGCCTGTCCGTGGCGGTGGCGGCGCTCAACCGCCTGTTCGCCCAGGCCCAACGCGAAACGTGAGGAAAGTTGCCCTTCCCTCACGTTTCACGCCTCACGTTTCACGCCTCACGCCGGCGGCTCGGCTGGCTCGGACGGTTGCGACGGCTCGGCCGCCTTCTGCTCCATGCGGGAGATGACCTCGTCAAGTTCGCGATTCATCGCCTTCATGCCCTTGAGCAAGCCCTCGCGCACATCGAAGGTCACTTTGCTGCTGCGCACGGTATCGGCGACTTTGGCCGCCTGTTCGCCCACTTGCCTGGCGGCGTCGGTGCTGCGAGCTTTCGACAAGGCGTCATTGACCTCGGTGACGACATTGTGGAAGCCTTCGCGAACCTCGGTCTCGACTTGCTGCCACTGCGGGCTGTTCAGGGCCGACTGAATGGCGACGCCAAATTTCTTGCCCAACGCCGTCAATTCATCGACGAGCGTGTTGGCGGGGGCCGGCGCGGGGGTTGGTTGTTCGACCTCGGGGGCGGGGCCGGTAGGTTGTTCGGTGCTCATGGATGGCCTTCCTCGGATGGGTTGGGATGGGGTTAGGAAAGGGAACGGATGGGAACGTGCGCCACGAGTGGCTAGTGTAGCAGCTTCGGCGCACGCCGGCAATCGCCGGCAAGAGCGGGCGCTGGCCTGGCCGCGGCAGGCGGCATCTGCTTTCAGACGCTCTTGTTTCAATACGCAGAGATGGCGGCAAGGTTTCAGCCAGGCAGCGGCGCGCGAGCGGCGCGCGAGCGGCCCCCGTGCGCTTGCTATTTGTGGGCGACGCCCTGTGCTATAATGCTTTCATCCCATTGCAAGCCAACCCCATCTCAAGGAGATCAGACATGTTCGGATCACTTGGCACCACCGAGTTGATCATCATCCTCGTCATCGTTCTGCTCATCTTCGGCGCCGGCAGACTGCCCGAAGTCTTCCGCTCGCTCGGCTCCGGCATCAAAGAATTCCGTGAGGCCTCGAGCGGCGATAGCAAGGACGCCAAGAAAAAGGGCGATGAGGCCGCCACTCCGACGACGGCCGATCGTTCCTGAAGCCCCTATCCCCAGCACGATGCCACCTGCCTGCGCCTCGCCCACGCGGGACGCGGGCTTTGTTTTGTCCACTTCCGGACGATAGCGAGCGATCGATGAGGGAGCGGGCGCATCTGGCCGTGCCCATCGCCACCGTCGGCGCGGCCGAAGCCCTGGCGATGGCGGCCGAGAGCGCGGCCGGCGGCGCCACCCTGGTCGAGTATCGCCTCGACCTCATGGCCGACTTCGACCTGCCCCGCTTGCTCGCCTCCTCGCCCCTCCCGGCCATCGTCACCTGCCGGCCGCCCAACCAGGGCGGTTGCTTCCGCGGCGCCACCACCGAGCGACTGGCCATCCTCCGCCGGGCCATCGATCTTGAGGCCGCCTTTGTCGATGTCGAAGCCGACATCCTGCCCCAAGTCCGCGACCATCCCCGCCTGCGCACGCAACTGATCGGCTCGCACCACGACTTTGGCGCCAGGTTGCACGATTGGAAGGGCCTGGGGCACCAACTGGCCGCCGCCGGCGCCGATGTGATCAAACTGGCAGGGATGGCAGACAGCAGCGACGACGCCCTGCCGCCGCTGAAATGGTTGGCGGGTCTGATGCAGCCCGGCATCGGCATCGTCATGGGCAGCCACGGCCTGGCCAGCCGCCTCCTGGCCCCGCGCTTTGGCGCCAGCCTGCTCAGCTTTGCCGCCCTGGGCGATGGCACTGCACCCGGCCAGATCGGTCTGGCCGAGATGGTGGGGGCGTTCGGATACCACCGGCTGGCCGGGGCCGACCCCCTCCTCGTCCTCCTCACCCCGCCCGCCATCCCCTGGGAGGTGGTGCGAGAAATCCGCCAGGCCCTGGAAGACGCCGCCCGCGGCCCCGCCCCCTGGCTTCTGCCCATCCCCACCGCCTCGCTCGGCCCCAGCCTCCTGGCCGCCTGCCAGCTAGCGCGCAGCGATGGCATCCTTTGTCTCGCCGGCGTCGAGCGCGACCCGCGCCTGGGCCAGCGAAACCAGTGGGGCCGCATCCCACCCGCCGTGCTCGCCGTTGCCCGTCCCTGGCTGGCCAGATCCGAAACCTAAATCATCACCCCCTCCCGCCCCCCCCTCCCGCCCCCCGCCCCACGTTTCACGCCCCCCGCCCCACGTTTCACGCCTCACGTTTCCCGCTTCACGGTCCACGGAACACGAAACACGGAACCCGGAACCCCCCTCCCCCCCCATCCCCCCATGCGCCTGCTCACCTACCGCCGCCAAACCAAAACCCACGCTGGTCTCTTGCTCGACGACCAGGTTTTCCCCCTGCCCTGGCCCGACCTCATGGGCGCCATCCAGGCCGGCCCCAGCGCCATCCTCGCTGCCGCCGCCGACGCCGCCTCGCTGATCCTGGCTGAAGTCGACATCCTGGCGCCCTTGCTCCGTCCGGGCAAGATCATCGCCGTCGGCCTGAACTATCTCGACCACTGCCGGGAACAGAACCTGACCCCGCCCGCGCGCCCGACCCTCTTCACCAAATTCACCACCTCCGTCCTCGCGCCGGGCCAGGCCATCCGCTGGGACCCGGCCCTGACCCAACAGGTTGACTACGAGGCCGAGTTGGCGGTCATCATCGGCCGCACAGCCCGGCGCGTGCCCGTCGAGGCGGCCAATGACTACGTCTTTGGCTACACCTGTCTCAACGACGTCACCGCCCGCGACCTGCAAAAGGGCGACGGCCAATGGGTGCGCGGCAAGAGCCTGGACACCTTCTGTCCGCTGGGGCCGGTAGTCGTCACCGCCGACGAGCTTCCCGACCCACACGGCCTGCCCATCCGCACCTGGGTCAACGACGAACTACGCCAAAACAGCAACACCGACCAACTCATCCACACCGTACCGGCGCTGATCGCCTTCTGCTCGGCCGCCTTCACGCTCGAACCGGGAGACATCATTACCACCGGCACGCCGGGCGGGGTGGGCCTCTACCGCAACCCGCCCAGTTTCCTGCAACCGGGCGACAAGATGGTGGTCGAGCTCGACGGCATCGGCCGGTTGGAGAACCCCGTCGGCCCTTATCTCTGAACCACCGGCTGATCGCGTGCGACGCGACCTGACCGACGCCTGATCCCCACCCACCATGCCACGCTCCTCTTTTCTGCTCCCCCTGGGCGATGCCCTTACCATCCTTCTTTTTGCCGTCCTGGGCCGCCAGAGCCACAACGAAGCCGCCAGCAACATCGCCGCCGCCTTCAAGGTCGCGGCCCCGTTCATCATTGGCTGGCTGTTCATCGCCCCGTGGCTGGGGGCGTTGCGGCCGCCGGCCTGGGCCAGCCTGCGTTCGGCGGCGGCGGTCGTGCTGAAGGCATTCGTCCCGGCCTATGTGGCCGGCTCGCTCCTGCGGGCGCTGTCGCTGGGACGTTTCAGCCCGCCAGCCTTCTATCTGGTCACGGCGGCCGTCATCCTGGCCCTGCTCCTGGGCTGGAGGTGGGTCTACACCCTGGCGGTGGCGCCGCGGCTGGGGCGAGCGTGAGGGCGCGGCGATGAACAAAGGCGAGGGGCGCATCGCCGGCAGCGGCGCCGGCGATCTGGCCGCGGTCGAGCAGGAGATCGGGCAGATCGCGCGCGGGGCGGGGGTGGGATTGGGGGGCAACGCCGTCAACACGGCCGTCAGCTATCTGTTCGGCATCCTCGTCGCCCGGCAGATCGGCGCCGATCAGTACGGCCTCTACACCCTGGCGGTCACGGCCGTCACCCTGGTCAGTCGCTTCACCATCACCGGCCTCGACCGGGGCCTGTTACGCTTTGCCAGCATCAGCCGCAGCCAGGGCCAGGGCCAGTTGCTCCACCGACTGATCGCCATCGCCCTCGGTATCGGCGCCGTCGTCGGGCTGGCGGGCGGGGCGGCGATGTGGTTCTATCCCGGCGCTATCGTCGAACTCTTCAACTGGAGCGAGCAACAGGAGGTCATCCCCCTCCTGCGCGCCTTTGGCCTGGCTGTAGCGCCGCTGACGGTCATCGCCATTGCCATCGCCGGGACGCAGGCCTTTCGCACCATGCGCTATCGGGCGCTGGTGGTCAACATCATCCAGCCGCTCATCCGCCTGCCCCTGGCGCTAGCTCTGATCCCGCTCATCGGGCCGGCGGCAGCGGCGCCTGTTATCGCCTTCGTCATCACCCAGATCATCGGCGTCGTCCTCTCCCTGTTCTTCTTGCTGCGCCTGGCCCGGCGCGTACCCCGCCAGCAGGCCCACCCTGACGCCGTCGAGTCGCACAGCCTCACGCGGCAACTCATCCGCTTTTCGTTGCCGCTTTCGCTCTCCAACGTGCTTGAGTATCTCAACGGCCGCACCGAGATCATCGTCATCGGCATCTTCCTGGCCGCGGGTGCTGCTGGCGTCTTCAACGCTGCCAGCCGCATGGCCGGGCTGGGACTGATCGTCCTCACCGCTTTCAACGCCATCTTTTCGCCGGTCATCTCCGACCTGCACCACAAGCAGGAACTAGGGCGCCTGTCCACGCTCTACAAGCTGGCCACGCGCTGGGTCATGCTGGCGGCCATGCCCCTTGTCGTCGTCCAGATCGTCTTTGCCGAACAGCTGATGCGGATGTTCGGCCCTGAGTTTGCAGCCGGGGCGCTCGCCTTGCAAGCGTTGACGCTGGGCCAGATGTTCAACTTCGGCGTCGGCGCGGCCGGGGTGATGCTGATCATGATCGGCCGCTCGACCCTGGTGGCCGTCAATTCAGTGCTGGCGATCGGCCTCTCCTTTGCCCTCGATTTCTGGCTAACCCCGCGCTTCGGTCTCAACGGCGCCGCTCTGGCTGCGGCCCTGTCGTTGGCGGCGCTCAACCTCCTGCGCCTGGGCGAAGTCTGGGCTTTGCTGCGGCTGCACCCTTTCAGCCCCGCCTATCTCAAACCGTTCGCGGCGGCGCTCCCGACGGCGCTGGCGGGCCTGGCCTGGCTGCGCTGGCTGCCGATGGACAATATCCTCCACCTGGCGGCTGCCTGTGTGGCCAGCGGGCTGGTCTATCTGGCCGCCATCTGGCTGCTGCGCTTCGACGCCGGCGACCGGCTGATGTTCGATGCCTTCCGCACCCGACTCGTGCGCCTGGCGCCGGGGAAAAGAAGGAAGGTAGACAAGTAGACAAGGAGACAGGTAGACAAGTGGCAAGTGGCAAGTGGCAGGTGGCAGGTGGCAAGTAGACAGGTAGACAGGAAGACAAGGGAGGGGCGGGGCCGGCTCTGCATGGCGCGAAGGGCCGCACGCCCCCCGCCCACTGCCCACTGACCACTGACCACTGACTACCAACCTCTGACCACTGACCACTGACCACCGACCACTGCCCCATGCCCCTCTACATCATCGGCCTCGACGGCGCCACCTGGGACATCCTCGACCCACTCATCGAGCAGGGCGTGATGCCGCGCCTGCAGGCGCTCATCCGCCAGGGCATGGCCACGGCGCTTGAGTCCACCTGGCCGCCCGTGACGGCGCTGGCCTGGCCCACCTGTTACACCGGCCAGAATGCCGGCAAACACGGCGTCTTCTCGTTCGTCCGGCTCGACGCCGCCGGACAGGAGCGCGTGGTGGATGGGCGAGCCGTGGCGGCGCCGGCGCTTTGGGATTGGGCCACGGCCGCCGGGCTGAAGGTGGGGGTCAGCGGCGTGCCCGTCACCTATCCCGCCCGCCCGGTCGCCGGCTTCATGATCAGCGACTTCCTCACCCCGCCCGGCGCGACCGACGCCTTCTACCCTGCCGACCTGGCCGCCCGCCTGTCCCCCTGGACCTTTCATGTCCCGCCCAGCGAGGCCCAGCCCAGCGTCGAAAACACACGCGACTTCATCGACCATCTCACTGGCGTGGCCGCCCGCCAATTCGACGCCCTGCAAACCCTGCTGGATCAACACCGCCCCGACCTCTTCTTCGGCGTCTGGATGCACCCCGACACCCTCCAGCACGCCTACTGCGGCTACCTGCACCCCCAGCATCCCCTCTTTGCCCGGCCCGAAGCCCACGCCTTGCGCGCGATCATTGCTGCGGCCTTCCGGCAGCTGGATGACTTCATCGGCCGGCTGGCCGAGCGCGCCCTGCCCGATGGCAACGTCTTCATCCTCAGCGACCACGGCTTCGGCCCGGTTCACCGCCGCCTGGCCCTGAACAACGCCCTCGCCCGCCACGGCTTTCTGCGCCTGCACCGGGGCCGGATGCTCTCACACCGCCTGGGGCGCCGCCTGCGCCGGGGTTTGGGCTGGCGGCAGGGCGAGGCCGAGGAGTCCTTGCGACACGTCAAGCGCCAGGCCGGACAGAGCGCCTATATCGATTGGCCGCACACACGGGCCTTCAGCGGCGCCCTGCACGAAATGTGCATCCATCTCCACCGCGCCGACCGCTACCCCACCGGCATCGTCCACCCTGCCGACATCGCTCCCCTCCTGGCCGATCTGAGCGCCATGCTCCTGGCCCTGTGCGACGACGCCGGGCAGCCGCTCCTGGCTGCGGTCTACCGGCCCGAAGAACTCTTCTCTGGCCCCTACCTCGGCCAGGCGCCCGACCTCATCCTGCGCCCCCACCATCCCGGCGACATCATCACCGACGGCCTGTTGCGGGGCGGCCGCCTCTATCGTTCCGAAGCGGCCAAGCCGGGGGGGTGGCACCGGTGCGAGGGCATCCTGGCGGCAGCCGGGAGAGACATCCGCCAGGGGGGAGCGCCAGCAGCCTGGCCCACCCTGGCCGACATCGCCCCCACCGCCCTCAGGCTCCTGGGTTTCGCCCCCCCTGGCGACATGGATGGCCGCGTCCTGGATGAACTCCTGCTGCCGACGACGGCGCCGTTGCCGGACTTGCCAGCGATGAGCAACGCCGTCAACAGGTCGGGCGAGGCGTGGGCCGCCGGCGAAGAAGCGGCGCTGTTGGCAAGGCTGCGAGGGCTTGGCTACCTGAATTGAGCGCCGTGTCCGGTTTTTTGGGGCCATCCTGCGCCCAAGTTGGCAGTTTGCCCGAACTGGTGTAAGCTGTCGGCGATTGATTCCTGGCGCACCAACCTTTCCTGGCGCCCACTCATGCACAGGTAGTTCCGCTTGCAGCCCTTCGACTACATCCGTCCTTCCAGTCTCGCCGAAGCGAGCCAGCTTCTGGCCCAGCGCCAGCCGCAGGCGCGTGTGTTGGCTGGCGGCGTCGAGATCCTGCCCCAGATGGAGCTAGGGCTGGTCGCTACCGACCTCCTGCTCGACATCAAACACCTGCCCGAGACGACCCGAATCGAGACCGATCCCACCACGGCGCTTCACTGCGGCGCCGCCATCACCCTGCGCACCCTGGTCGAGCAGAGCGATGTCCGCCGTTTCTTCCCCCTCCTGACCCAGGTCGGCGAACGCATCGCCTCGCCGCAGATCCGCAACCGCGCCACCGTCGGCGGCGCCATCTGCGCCGCGGCTGCCAACTCCAGCCTGGCCCCAGCCCTGCTGTGCTACGATGCGGTCTGCCATCTCTTCGGCCCACTGGGGACCCGGAGTCTGCCGCTGGCGGCGTTTCTGATTGGGCCAGGGCAAACGGCGCTTGACCCAGGCGAAATCCTCACCCATATCACCCTTCCCATCGCCGGTCGCGGCGCCAAGACCGCCTATCGTCAGGTGCTCAACACTCAGTCGGGGCATGGCCCGCTGGTGGGGGTGGCCGCAGCCGCCAGTGTGGACAACGAACGAGGCCCGGTCTGGCGGCTGGCTGTGACCGGGGCGGCGCCCCATCCCTACCGGGCGACCGAGGCCGAGCAGATGCTTGCCGGCGCCATGCCGTCGCCCGAAACCCTGGCCGCTGCGGCAACCGCCGTGGCGCGGTCGTGCCGGCCTGTCGACGACCACCGCGCCAGCGCCGCCTACCGTCGGGCGCTGGTCGCCGTCCTGGCGCGGCGCAGTCTCGATGACATTGCCGGCCAACTGGCAGGAGCAAACGCGTGAAACATGAGATCAACCTGACGGTCAACGGTGAAACGCTCGGCATCGAGGTGGAGTCGCATCACACATTGTTGCGTGTTCTCAGGCAGCAACTTGGGCTGACGGGGGCCAAGTCGGGGTGCGAAGGCGGCGAATGCGGCGCCTGCACGGTGCTACTCGACGGCGACCCAATCTATGCCTGCCTGGTGCTGGCCGTCGAGGCCGACGGCGCCGGCGTAGAAACGGTGGAGGGCCTTGCCACCAGCGAAGACCTGCAGCCGCTACAGCAGATCTACATCGATCAGCACGGTTTTCAGTGCGGGTTCTGCGCCTCCGGCTTTCTGATGTCGGCTTCGGCGCTGCTCAGACGCAACGGCCGGCCCGACCAGGACGCCATCCGCGCCGCCCTGGCCGGCAATCTCTGTCGCTGCACCGGTTACGGCAGCATCATCAAGGCCGTGCAATCGGCCTCTCGTGCACGCCGCTAAGCCTTTGGGAGCATGGCTATGATCAACTTGCGCAAACCCACCATCGTCGGCAAACCGATGGCGCGCGTCGAAGGCCAACTGAAGACCACGGGACAGGCGCGCTATCTGGACGACCTGCGTTTTGGCGTCGAGCCGCTGGTTGCCCGGCTCGTTCTCAGCCGGCGCCCCCATGCCGACTTCACGCTCGCTGTCGGCGGCGCCGAAGCCATGCCGGGAGTCGCCAAAGTGCTGACAGGGCGAGATCTGCCGGGCGCGCTGGGGCGACGCCTGTTCGACCGCCCGCTATTGGCGCGCGACCGGGTGCTGTACAGCGGCCAGGCCATCGCCGTCGTGGCGGCAGAAACGCCGGAAATCGCCGCCGCAGCGGCCGGGGCCGTCCAGATCGACTACGTGGAGCGACCGGCCGTCTTCGACCTGGCGCAGGCGCTCGACCCGGCGGCGCCGCTGCTCTACGATGGTCGCGCCACCAACATCGCCTATGAAAGCCAGGCCAGCCGCGGCGACCTGGAAGCCGGCTGGCGCAAAGCCGACGTCGTCATCACCGGCGTCTATGCGGTTGCGCCCACACATCACCTGGCCATGGAGCCGCACGGCGCTGTGGCCGTGGCCGACGCCGATGGGAGCGTCACTCTGTGGGCATCGGCGCAGAACCCTTCACTCTATCAGCAGATGATCTGCCAGGCGCTGGGGTTGTCGCCCGACCGGCTGCGTGTGCTGACGAGCTACGTGGGCGGCAGTTTTGGCGGCAAATCGTTCACCAGCATCGAGGCGCTGGCCGTAGCCCTGGCCCTTGCCCTCCCCGGCCGCCCGGTCAAGTTGGCGCTCACGCGCGCAGAGGATTTGAACAGCACCTTCACCCGGCCCGGGCTGACAGCACGGCTGAAACTGGGCGCAGCCGCCGATGGCACCCTGACGGCGCTGGAGGCGATGTACGAGTGGGATGCAGGAGCGAGCGCCGACGCCCTGATCGAGATGATCGAAACGGTCGTTCACACCGGCACTGGCCCGTACCGAATTCCTCATGTCGCCATCGGCGCCAGGGCCGTCTACACCAATCGCACCCCCGCCGCGCCGATGCGCGGCAACGGCATGACCGAGGTGCAGTGGGCGGTCGAGCAACATATCGACCGGCTGGCCCAGGCCATCGGCGTCGACGCCGTTGACTTCCGGCTGCAGAACTGTCTGATCGGGGGCGACCGCCTGTTCGATGGCCGCAAGATGCACGCTACCGGCCTGGATACCTGCCTGCGCCGGGTGGCGAAGGCGATCCATTGGTCGAAGGCGCCGGCGCGAAGCGGGCTTGCGCACAAGCGCCGTGCCGTGGGGGTGGCGATCGGCTGGAACCCTGTGCTTGGCACCGCCGGCGAAGCGCCCACCAGCGCCAGCATCCGTCTGCAGGCGGCGCCGGGGCCGGTGTTGTTGACCGTGAGCGGCGTCGACTTCGGCCAGGGCCTCCACACCGTGGCCGTGCAGCTGGCAGCCTCGGCAGTGGGCGTCCCGATCGACTGGGTGCAGGTGCGGCCGTCGGCCGAGTCGGTGCAGGGTGGCAACGAGCAGATGCCCCGCAACCAACTCACCTGGAGCGCCGGCAATGCCGTTGTGCGGGCGGCCAACGTGCTCAGGTCGGACATCCTTGCCTGGATGGCCGGCGCCTGGCAGGAAAGCCCCGGTGGTCTCGACATCGTCGAAGGCGATATTATCTCGCATGCGTCGGGCCGCCGACTCTCGCTGCTGGACTACATCCAGGCGGCTGGCGAGGAAGCAGCCGCGGGGCCAAACCCGCGCCCCCTCAGCGCCGAAGGCCATTTCCAGGCTGATGCACCTGCGGACCCAGGCTTTCCGGTCGCGGTGGCGCAGGTCGGGGTCGGAGCGCAGGCGGTCGAGGTCGAGGTCGATGTGGAGACCGGCGAGGTGCAGGTGTTGCGGCTGGCCTCCGCCTTCGACGCCGGCCACGCCATCAATCCCGACATCGTCGAAGCCCAGATTCGCGGCGGCGCCCTCCAGGGGCTGAGCGCCGCCTTGTTCGAGACGATGGCGCCTGCGGCCGGCGCTCCCCCGCTCCGCACCCTGGCCGACTATCACATTGCCACCATCCGCGATGCTCCGGCCAGCCTGGACGCGATCACGGTCGAGGTGCCCGAGGATACGGGACCGTTTGGGGCCCGCGGGGTGGGTGAGCACACAGCTATCGCCGCCGCCCCTGCCCTCGCCAATGCCATCTATCGGGCGACAGGAGCGCGCCCGTATCGTTTGCCGATTTCCGGCGAATCGATCTGGATCGCGCTGCATTCGCAGACGAACGCGCCCGAAGGTGCAAATACTTAGCGGCATTGACGAGCACCCGCCTGACGATTGACCTACGATTGACCTACGCCGCGCGCAAACGCGCGACTCCCACTTGCGTATTTTTGTCTTTATTGCTAATATAGTGTATTGATCAGGTGTATCATGTAGTCATCCCCTTGACTACGGTTTGCAGTTCTACCAGCTTCATCTCACAATTCCATCTTTTTCACCGGCATGGCGCCGGCCCCACCAAGGAGGTCTCAACCTATGATTGCTTCGAAGCGTCTTCTCTGGGTCGTTCCGCTGCTTTTGGTTGTCGCCATGGTCTTGGCGGCATGTGGATCGTCCCCCACTCAAGTCGCACAGCAGGAGGGCGGGTTCTTGCTGGCTTTGCCGCGCATCACCGTCGATGTCGATGCCGAAGGGAATCCTTCGATCGCCGGGCTATCGCCGGCTCAGATCAAAGCCATGACCTTCGGCCAGGTCGATTTGACGGGGATGAAATTCCCGAAGGAATACGTCGATTGGTTCACGACCACCGATCTGCAGAACGTCGAGCTGGTGCACAAAGATGACGGCATGTTCATCTTCGTGAACGGCATGGCCATGCCCCACGTCGGCTGGACGGGTGATTCGTTGGCGCGGGTGAGCGAAGTGGCCGGTTCGTTGGGACTGCTGAACGACCAGACCAGCCGTCTGCTCAAGATCCTGATCCCGTTCGCCGAACGCCTGGGCCTCGATGTCGCCATCCGCTTCCCGGTTCAGGAAGGCGCCGAGGCGCTGCCTTTGCGCGACCTCAATGCCCCCATCGCCGCGGCTGCGGCAGAAGAGGAGGAGCCGATGGCGCAAGTGTACGCCGACGTCAGCTATGACGACAATGGCGTGCCCTCGCTTCTGGCCGTCTCGACCCGCGACCTGGAAGAGGCCTTTGGCATGAGTATGCGCCAGGTCGAATTGGCGCCCTCGGTCTTGGACACGCTCAAGGCGTCCAACGTTCAGCACATTACGATCATGTCGCAGCCTGATGGCCTGCACATCTTCGTCAACGGCGATGCCCTTCCCAGCTTTGTATGGGGCGAGGATTACCTGAAGAACGCCGCCGACCTGTACGGCCAGTTGTACAACCCCGAGATCTACGGCAGCCAATACCAAACCCTGAAGGATGCAGTGTCCGTCATCCTGCCCATGCTGAACAATCTTGATGCCCGGGTTGTGCTGAAGTTCCCGGTGGCGGCAGGCGCCGAAGAAATCCCCGTTCCCACTCCCTGACGTCCTCCGGAGGTAATCGATTGTGAACGCACCCCAACGCTATGCGGGCCTGCGCACCATCGCCGTCATCCTCCAGGTGCTGGCATGGGTCGTCCTGGTCTTGGGCGTCGTCGGCTTCCTGTGGCTGCTGGTCAGCGGGCCGAGCTGGCCCGGTCTGAGGGTTGGCAACCGCAACCTGACGGGGCTTCTGTTCCTGCCCTTCGTCCTCGCAGCCTTTTTCCAGTGGTATATCCTCGGCAGCGTGCTTAAGCTGCTGACCGACCTGGAGCAAAACACACGGCTGAACAGCATGGGCCTGGAACGGCTGATCGCCATGTCGCAGGAGGCCAACAAGCCTGCGGCTGCGCCCCAACCTGTCACCCGGATCACGCCGCCACCCCTGCCGCCCGAAGCCATCGCTCCCCCGATCCGCGGCCAAACCGAGGTCTAGACGCCGCCCGCTGAGACAGGCAACGGAATTTCGACCTCAACCCGACCCTCCGCTCCACCTAAAACGCCCCGCGTCATGCCGGGGCGTTTTTTTTGTGCACTCCCTACGGCGCCAAACCATCGGGGACGAGGACTTGCGTCCACGGCAAGGGATCGACGGCGACGCCGCCCACACGCATCTCCCAGTGCAGATGGGCGGCAGTGGAAAGCCCGGTGGTGCCCACCAGGCCGAGGATGTCGCCTGGCGCCACCTCCTGCCCCGGCTGCACATCGATGCGCGACATGTGCCAGAAGTTCGAGGTCACGCCCAGGCCATGGTCGATGATGACCGCCCCCCCGCGCACTTCCAGGTTCTCGGCCAGGATCACCCTACCGTGGGCCGGCGCCCGGATGGGCGTGCCTTCGGGCGCGCCCCAATCGGTCCCGCCGTGGAAGGAGTTGACGGGGCCGCCGTTGTAGCTGCGCTTCGTGCCGTAGGGCGAGGTCTGGTTGAAACCATCGGCGATGGGAAAGACGAATTTGCCACGCCAGAGCCGTCTTGCGCTGGCTGCCTGCCACAGCGCCAGCAGCCGCTCCAATTCGGGCCGGGTTTTGTCGGGGGCCAGGAGGCCGCCTTTGGCCGGCGGGAGCACGATGTGCTGGGTTTCGTAGGCGCCGGAGAGAACGGACACAGATTGAGTCGATTGGGCGTCGCCGGCGCGCACGACCAGCATCCGCCCGCCCGGCGGTGTGATGGCGTCGGTGGGCAGCAAGGCCCAGAAGCGGTAGCCGCGCGGGGTGCGACGGTCGAAGGCCCAGACCAGGGCCTGGTCGCCGAAGGCGCCTGCCGGCGGCGTATCGACGGCGATCGTTGCCAAGACGACGCCGACCTGGCCCTGGAGGATGGCCGGCGAAGCGGTGATGTCAAGCAGGGGCGCCGGCAGGGTAGGCAGTGGACGGATGGGGAGGAGGATGTCGGTCTGCTCGGCCAGTTCGGCCAGGCGGCTGACGCCATTGGCAGCAAGAAGCTCCGCCATCGACAGCTTGTGGGCGCGGGCCAGGCCCGAAAGCGTCTGGCCGGGGCGGAGATGATGCATCTGCGTGCCTGCCGGCAGAGCGTCGGGCGCAGGAGCCAGGGCGGGAGCAGCAGCGGGGCCAGGGATGATCAGACGCTGGCCGGCGTAGATCAAATTGGGGTTGGTCAGACCGTTGGCCGCGGCCAAGCTGGTCGCGCTCACCCCGAAACGCTGGCCGATGGTGGCGAGGGTATCGCCGGCAACGACGATGTAGACGGTTGCCGCCGGCGCCGGCGGGGCCGCGCCCTGGGCAAAGAGGGGGCGGACGCCGCCGAAGAGGAGGCAGGTGAGAAGAAGCAGGGAGGATGACAGGCGTTTCATGGCGTTTTGCCGTTGGATTGTAGCAGAAGCGCGGCGCAGAGGACGAAGGTCGCAGCAGGCGCGGACATTGCAAGCATGGGCACTGTGCGTTTGGCGTCCGGTTGCTACTATGGCCGCATGAGCACACATGCATCCCTACCTGCCGACACGCACCTCGCTGCCGTCGCCCTGACGGTGCCCGATCTCGACCGCTCGCTGCGTTTCTACCAGCATTCACTCGGTTTCCAACTGCTGGCAAGGGATGGAGCCACGGCCAGCCTGGGCGTAGAAGACAGCCATCCGCTGCTGGTGTTGCATGAACTTGCCAGCGCTCGGGCCAGGCCGCGCCGGGCAACCGGCCTCTACCACTTCGCCATCTTGCACCCCTCGCGGCTGCACCTGGCCCGCACCCTGCGCCACCTGATCGAAGAAGGCTATCCGCTCCAGGGCGCTTCCGACCATCTGGTGAGCGAGGCCATCTATCTGGCCGACCCCGACGATAACGGCATCGAGATCTACGCTGACCGACCGCGCGCCCTTTGGCCGCGGCTGGATGGCGCCATCCGTATGAGCACCGACCCGCTCGATTTCGATAGCCTGATGGCCGAGTTGAACGCTGATGGCGGACCCTGGCAAGGGCTGCCGGCCGGGACGACCATCGGGCATGTGCATCTGCATGTGGACGACCTGCGCCGGGCCGAGGCTTTTTATTGCGGGCTCTTGGGCTTCGACCTGGTGCTGCGCTACGGCTCCAGCGCCATGTTTGTTTCGGCGGGCGGTTATCACCACCACATCGGGCTCAACACCTGGGCCGGGGTGGGCGCGCCGCCCCCGCCCGCCGATGCCGTGGGCCTGCGCACTTACGAGGTGGTGGTCCCAGGTGAAGCGGCATGGGCAGAGGTCGCGGCCCGGATCGAGGCCAGTGACACGCCTTTCCGCCAGGTCGAAGGCGGCATCGAACTGCGCGACCCGGCGGGGAATGGGGTGCGGGTGATATGGGACAGGCCAGGAAATGGGTAGGGGGAGAAGCGGAGCGAGCACGCCCGCGTGCGACCGGCGACCGGCGGAGAAATGACACAAATGGGGGAAACACAGATGGTTGGCTGGCTTTGGCGGAGCGAGCACGCCCACGTGCGACCGGCGGAGCCATGAAATGACACAAATGGGGGAAACACGGATGGGTGGCTGGCTTTGGCGGAGCGAGCACGCCCACGTGCGATTGGCGGGGGGATGACACAAATGGCGGAAACACAGATGGTTGGCTGGCTTTGGCGGAGCGAGCACGCCCACGTGCGATTGGCGGGGGGATGACACAAATGGGGGAAACACAGATGGTTGGCTGGCTTTGGCGGAGCGAGCACGCCTACGTGCGACCGGCGGGGAAATGACACAAATGGGGGAAACACAGATGGTTGGCTGGCTTTGGCGGAGCGA
>JAIBAP010000092.1 GCA_019695115.1 Caldilineales bacterium
CAGCTTGCCATCTCCCCTCATCCCTCTTCGCCCCCTTCGCGCCCTTCGCGGATCAACCCGCGGGCGCACAGCTTGCCACCTCCCCTCATCCCTCTTCGCCCCCTTCGCGCCCTTCGCGGATCAACCCCAGAGAACCCCATGTCAAACGCCCTTCCGCCTCGCAGCGCTATTGCCCCTGAACACACCTGGAACTCGACCAGCCTCTTCGCCAACGACGATGCTTGGGAGAGCGAACTGAACGCCCTCCTGACGGACATTGGCGGCGCCGGCCGCTCTAGCGGCCAACTTGGGACTTCACCCGCCCTGTTGGCCGAGACCCTGGCGCAGCGCGATGAACTGCGTCGTCGCGCCTGGGTCTTGCAGGTCTATGCCGGCATGAGCCACGCCGTCGACACCACCAGCCAGAAAGCGGCCGAGATGAGCGGGCGCGCGGATGGCGCCTACGGCCAGGTCCTGGCGGCCTGCGCCTTCATCGAACCGGAAATCCTCGGCCTCGGCCAGGCGCGGGTGCAAGGGTGGATGGAGGAAGAGCCGCGACTGGCCGTCTACCGGCACTATCTCGACGACCTCTTCCGCAAACAGGCCCATGTCCGCTCGGCTGAGGTCGAAGAAGTGCTGGGGATGCTGGCCGACCCCTTCAACGGCGCCTGGACGGCTTCCAACCTGCTGACCAACGCCGACTTTCGCTTCGCGCCGGCCGCCGGCAGCGACGGCGCCTCCCACGACGTCAGCCAGAGCACCATCACCCATCTCATGGACCACCCTGACCGGGAGGCGCGGCGCACAGCCTGGGAGAGCTACCACGACCAGTATCTGGCTTTCAAGAATACCCTGGCCAGCGCCTACACCACTTCGCTCAAACAGAGCGCCTTTACCATGCGCGCCCGGCGCTACGACTCCACCCTGGCCGCCTCGCTCTTCCCCTACAACATCCCCACCGCCGTCTTCCACAACCTGATCGACGTCTTTCGACAGAACCTGCCCACCTGGCATCGCTACTGGGCCTTCCGCCGCCAGGCTTTGGGCGTTGACATCCTCCATCCCTACGATGTCTGGGCGCCTTTGGCGGCCAACCCGCCGGTGATCCCGTTCGCGCAGGCCGTGGACTGGATCTGCCAGGGTCTGGCCCCGCTGGGCGATGACTACGTGGCCGCCATGCGCCGCGGCTGCCTGCAGGAGCGTTGGATCGACCTCTACCCCAACGCCGGCAAAAGCCAGGGCGCCTTCTCGACCGGCGCGCCCGGCACCCACCCCTTTATCATGATGAGCTACACCGACTCGATGCGCAGCCTCAGCACCCTCGCGCACGAGTTGGGCCACTCCCTGCACTCCTACCTGACCTGGCAACACCAGCCTGTCGTCTATGGCGACTACTCGCTCTTCGCCGCCGAAGTCGCCTCGAACTTCCACCAGGCCATGGTGCGCGGCTACCTGCTGCGGGCCAACCCCGACCCCAGCTTCCAGCTCAGCCTGATCGAAGAAGCGATGTCCAACTTCCATCGCTACTTCCTCGTCATGCCCACCCTGGCTCGCTTCGAACTGGAAATGCACCAGCGGGCCGAGGCCGGGCTGGGTCTGACCGCCGATTTCATGATCGACCGCATGGCCGAACTGTTTGCCGAAGCCTATGGGCCAGACATGCACATCGACCATGACCGCGCCGGCATCACCTGGGCCACCTTCGGCCATCTCTACGCCGATTACTACGTCTTCCAATACGCCACCGGCATCTCCGGCGCCCATGCCTGCGCCCGCCGCATCCTCGACGGCGTCGACGGCGCCGCCACCGATTACCGCCGCTTCCTCAGCGCCGGCGGCTCGCTGCACCCGCTCGACGCCCTCGCCCTGGCCGGCGTCGAACTGGGCCGACCCGAGGCCGTCGAGGCCACCTTCGCCGTCCTGGCCGACTATGTCGACCGCCTGGAGAGCCTGATGGGGCAAGAGCAGGCGGCGTGAACCCGACCGGCCTGCGGGCCTCTGCCCCGCCGCCTGCTACTCCTCGTCCCAAAACGAAAACAGGTCGCCAATCGACTGCCGCAGGTGATTGCGGCGGATGGCCTCGCCGAAGATCGGCGCCACCGAGAGGATGGTCATCTTGGCCAGCCGCCGCTGCCTGGGCAGGGGCGTTGTGTCGGTGGTGATGATTCTGCTCACGGCCGCTATCGCCGCCAGATTCTTCTTCGCCTCGCCCCAGAACAGCCCGTGCGTGCAGGCGACGACGATATCCTCGACCCGGCCGGCGACAAGCTCCTTGCACAACTCGACCACCGTGCCCCCGGTGCCGATCTCGTCATCGTAGATGATGGCGCGGCGATAGCCCTGCACCTGCTTCCGCGTCTCCTCGCTGAATCGCACTTCGGTGTCGGAGATGCGCGTCTTGCTGGCCACCGCCACCGGCAGATGCAATTGTCCGGCAAAGCGGGCGGCCGATTTGGCCCCGCCGGCATCCGGCGCCACCACCACCGTCTCCTTGCTGTCCAGAAAACCCGGTCGCAGATGCTCCACGAACAGCCCGCGGGCCGTCAGTGGGTCGGTGGGGACGCTGAAGAAACCGTGCACCTGCGGCGAATGCAGCTGCATGGTCATCACGTGCGTGGCCCCGGCCGTCACCAGCAGATCGGCGACCAGCCGGGCGGCAATCGAGATCCGGGGCGCATCCTTCTTGTCGGAGCGGGCGTAGGAAAAATAGGGGATGACGGCGTGGACCTCGTGCGCGGCGGCGCTGCGGGCGATATCCAGCATCATCAGCAGCTCGACCAGGTGATCGCTGACCGGCGGCGTCAGCGACTGGACGATGAACACCGAGCGCCCCCTCACACTGGCGCCCAACTGGATGCGCATATTGTCGTTGGCGAAACGCTCGACATGGCACGGGTCCAGCGGCAGGCCGAGATAGTCGGCGATGCCCTTTGCCAGGGCCGGATGCGACCGCCCGGCGAAGAAACGCACCTCGGCCGGGTCGATGCAACCGGGTGCATGGCGCTCGCTGGTCGGTTCGAGTGCGAAAGGTGGTGAACGGCGTTTCATGTCTTGCTCCTTGGGATCTTGCCTACTGCCTGCGTGGGTCTTCGCCCCCTTCGCGCCCTTCGCGGATCACTCGCTCCCCACCGCCGCCAGCACGGCCCTGGCCATCAGGCTGCCTGCGTGGGTCTTCGCCCTCTCGCCCTTCGCGGATCACCCGCTCCCCACCGCCGCCAGCACGGCCCTGGCCATCAGGCTGCCTGCCTGGGTCTTCGCCCCCTTCGCGCCCTTCGCGGATCACCTCCCCCACCGCCGCCAGCACGGCCCTGGCCACCAGATCGGCCGCATGGATGCCAAGCACGCCGGGGTCGCCCTTCTCTGCCCGCCCCAGGCTAAGCACGAACAGGGCGTCGCCATCCCACAGCGTGTGGCTGGGCCGGATGGTGCGGGCCAGGCCGTCGTGCGCCATCTGCGCCACCCGCAGGCATTCGGCTTTGTTCAGGGCCAGGTCGGTGGCAATGACGCCGATGGTCGTATTCTGACCGAAGGCCGGCTCCAGCGAAGCAGAGTCGCCTGCACCTGCTGCCGCCACCACCCGCCCGCTTTCGGGGTCGATAATCTCACCATAGGCATTGACGGCCACGAGCGCGGCCAGCTTCCCGCCCCCTGGCAGGGCCACGGCGGCGCTGCCAACCCCGCCTGGCTGCGCGCCCTTCGGCCCGCGCAGCTTCGCCACCGTCGCCCCGGTCCCTGCCCCCACCCGCCCCTGCGCCACCGGTCCCGCCCCGGCCGCCTGGCAGGCCCGATAACCCGCAGCTGCATCCGGCCAGGCATCCGCCCGCCCCACCCCCAGGTCGAACAGCACCGCCGCCGGGACGATGGGCACACGGGCGACCGGCGTGGCAAAACCGATGTTCCTTTCATAGAGCCAGCGAACCACCCCCTCGGCTGCGGCCAGGCCAAAGGCCGAGCCGCCCGCCAGCACGATTGCGTGCACCTGGCTCACCAGGTTTTCGGGTCGCAGCAGGTCGGTCTCGCGCGTGCCGGGCGCGGCCCCGCGCACATCCACCGCCGCCGTGGCCCCGGCCGGGGTCAGAACCACGGTGCAGCCTGTGCGAGCCTCAGCGTCGGTGTCATGGCCGACCAGCAGACCGGGGATACAGGTGAGGGTCGTGTTCATGGCCCCAGTGTAAGCCGCGGCCCTGTGGCTGGCAAGATCCAGACCTTCGTCCGCAGGGGGCGCGCGGCCCCACCTGTGCTAAAATGGTGAGCAGCGGCCCCCCACTCCCCCCACCATGGACACGATCTACACAGCCCTCAAGCGCCACCTGAGCGAAGGCGAAACCGTCGCCCTGGCCACCATCGTCGAGGTCAAAGGCTCGGTCCCGCGCGAGGTGGGGACGAAAATGCTCATCCACCCCCTGGGCCAGCATGTGGGCACCATCGGCGGCGGCTGCGGCGAGGCCGACGTCATCCGCGCCGCCCTGGATGTGATCCAGACGGGCGAGCCGGCAGCGCTTCATGTCGATCTCACCGAGCCGATCTCGATGCAAGCGTTGGGCGTGTGCGGCGGGGTGATGGCAGTCTTCATCGAACGGTGGGCGCCATGACCGCTCCCCACCTCATCCTCCCGCAGCCGCTGGCCGAGGCCATCATCGCCCATGCTCGCGCCGGCGAGCCGGAGGAGGTCTGCGGCCTGGTGCGGGGCCGGGCCGGGCGGGCCATCGGTGTGTTCCCCGCCCGCAACATCGCCCCCAACCCCATCACCGACTACGAAGTGGAGTCGAAGGCTCTGCTGGCCCAGGTGGAGTGGGAGGACGCTGGCGACGAACTGATCGCCCTCTACCACAGCCATCCCCAAGACCCGGCCTACCCCTCGGCCTCCGACGCCATCCAGGCCTACTACCCCGACAGCGTCTACCTCATCTGCTCGTTGCTCGATGACGCCCGCCCCGACCTCAAGGGCTTCTTCCTGCGCGAGATCGATGCCCAGCTCGATCCCACCGCCCTGCGCCGCGCGCTACCCTTCTATCGCACCCGGCCCGGCCGCTGGGGCTACTACCTGCCGGCCGGGGCCGCCCTTCCCCCCGCCCTCGCCGGCCTCGGCCCGCCGCCCGGCCTGGCCCTCTACATCGTCATCCAGGAAGACGCCGAGGAGCCGATCCAGACCCGCGCCGTCACCGTCACCCCGATCGAACTGGTCATCGACTAATGCCCGACCCCCTCTCCGCCCCTGCCGCCATTCTCTTCGACGAAGGCCACGGTCAGAGCCTCTGGTTCAGCGCCCCGCCCACCGTCGATCAAGGCTTCAGCCAGGCTGCGGCCCTGGCCGGCGAGCGTCGCCCCGTGACCTTTGCCCCTGCCGGCCGCCGCTTCAGCCCCGAGGCTCTGGCCGGCTGCGCCGCCCTGGTGCTGCCGATGGGGCCGCAGCGCCAGACGAACCTGACTCAGGACGAAATCGAGGCTGTACACGATTTCGTGCGCGGGGGCGGCGGCCTGCTCGTCCTGGGCGCCTACACCGGCGACTGGCATCACGAAGCCAATCTCAGCCGTCTGATCGAACGCTACGGCATCAGTTTCAACCGCGATGTCGTCCTGCCGGCGGGCGCCGACCCCGACGACGCCTTCGTGGCCGCCGGCAACCTGGCGCGAGCCATGCGCTGCCTGGTCGAGGCGCTGCCCAACCCGGCCGCCGGCCGCCTCCGGGCGCTGATCGAGCAGGTGGACGTCGTCGCCGCCCTCTCCTGCTGCTCGCTCTATGTCGATGAAGGCATGGCCAGGCCCATCCTCCGGGCCAGGCCCGACAGCCTCATCGCCGAGCCAGAGCCGGCCGGGGCCGGCATCCACATCCTCGGCTATCTCGACCGGGGGCGAGGCCCGGCCATCCTGGCCGCCGCCTCGACCACCGCCAAAGTGGTGGTGGTGGGCAGTTGGCGCCCGTTCCTCGACGTCTTCCTTGCCGAACCGCGCTACAGTAACCGCCAGTTCTTCGCCAACATCCTCGACCACCTGTTGGCGGGCGCTTCTTCCGGCCCGGCCCGGCCTGTCGCCGCCCTCCCTGCCCCCGCCCCTGCCCCCAGCCCCAACCCCCGCCTCGGCGCCGTCGAGGATCGCCTCCGCGACCGCCGCGCCCTTCTGGTCCAACTGGAGAAGGAGGTGGTGCTGGCCACCGGGCTGGAGCGGGCCACGCTCAACGTCCGCATCGACCAGACGAAACAGGCCATCGCCAGCGACGAAGCCGAACTGGATGAGCTGCATCGCCGCGGCTGACGGCAAGAAAGTAGCCGGGCTTTCTTGACAAAACCCGAACACACGCTACACTTTCCCCCATGATTTGCTCTGCGACGCTCTCCGTCACCCTCACCTGCTCCTGTATGGGGCGGGCGTAGCCGGTCATCGCCGACCGCTGCCCCGCAAAGCCCTCCACCGAGCAGCGGTGAGCGCGCCTCCTGCCCCCAGCAGCGTTGTGCGCCTGGCGTAGCAAGCAATCGATAGCGAAGCACTCTGGCCTGATTCAGGCAGTTGCTTTGGCCCACAGCCTCCCAAACGCCACGGCGTCATCTTCAGCCCACAACTCACCGCAAACGGTGAGTTGTTTTGTTTTCAGCCACTGTCGATTCTTCCTCCTCCAACCAACCTGTTCTCATCCATGCCAACCGTCTTCATCCCCACCACCCTGCGCCGACTGACCGCCAACCAGCCCCGGATCGAAGTCGCCGGCGCCACCGTCGCCGAGACCCTCGATGCGCTCGAAGCCGCCCATCCCGGCTTCAGGGAGCGCCTTTTCGACGCCAGCGGCCAGGTCAAACGCTTCATCAACATCTTCGTCGATGACAATGAGATTCGCACCCTGCAAGGGCTGGCCACTCCCGTCCGCCCTGCCGACAAGCTCTCGATCGTCCCGGCCATGGCGGGGGGCAGCGGCGCCCGTCTCTCGCGCGACCAACTTCTGGCCCGCATCCGCGCCGAGGTGAACGAGGCGACCCCGCGGCAGGTGGACGAGTGGCTGCGCCAGCGCCAGGATGTGGCGGTGATCGACATCCGCGAGCACGACGAATGGGTGCAGGGGCACTTGCCCGGCGCCTTCCACCTTAGCCGCAGCTTTCTCGAGCTGCAGATCGAGAGCCTGGAGCCTGATCGCGAGGCGATGATCGTCCTCTATTGCGCCGGCGGTGTGCGTAGCTTGTTGGCGGCCCACAACCTGCAAGAGTTGGGCTACAGCCGCGTCTACTCGATGACGGGCGGGTTCAATGGCTGGAAGAACGCCGGGCTTGAGTTCGACGTCCCCCGGTTTCTGCGGCCCGACCAGCGCGAACGCTACGCCCGCCATCTCATCCTGCCCGACCTGGGCGAGGCCGGCCAGATCAAGCTGCTGGATGCCCGCGTGCTGCTGATCGGCGCCGGCGGGCTGGGTTCGCCGGCGGCGCTCTATCTGGCAGCCGCCGGGGTGGGGACGATCGGCATCATCGACTACGACGACGTCGACCGCAGCAATCTCCAGCGCCAGATCCTGCACGGCGAGAGCACCATCGGCCAGCCCAAGGTCGACTCCGCCATCCAACGGATCAAGGATCTCAACCCCGATGTCCAGGTCATCGGCTATCGCCAGCCCTTGCGGGCCGACAATGCCTTCGAGATCATGCGGGGGTACGATGTGGTGCTCAACGGCTCGGACAACTTCCCCACCCGCTACCTGGTCAACGACGCCTGCCATTTCCTGGGCATCCCGCTCGTCGATGCCTCCATCTTCATGTTCGAGGGTCAGGTGACGGTCTACCGGCCGGACGACGCCGCCCGCGGCATCGAAGGCGGCCCCTGCTATCGTTGCCTCTATCCCGACCCCCCGCCGCCGGGCGAGGTGCCGAGTTGCGCCGAGGCCGGGGTGTTGGGCGTGTTGCCGGGCATCGTCGGCAGCATCCAGGCGGTCGAGGCGATCAAACTCATCGCCGGCATCGGCCAGCCACTGGTGGGCCGCCTGCTGATGTACGACGCCCTCGACCAGAGCTTCCGCAGCCTCAATGTCCAGCGCGACCCCACCTGCCCACTCTGCGGCGAACACCCCACCGTCACCGATCTGATCGATTACGAGCAGTTCTGCGGCCTGCCCAGCCTCCCCACCCCGTCGGCTGCCCTCGGCGCTATCCCCATCGCCGTCTCCATCCCCCTCCCGGCGCCCGCCTGACCCGCCCTTTTCAAACCGTCTGAGCCAGTCTTTCGATGATCCACTGATTGAGGCTCTTGCCCTCGGCGGCGGCGCGAGCTGCCAGCTCGGCGTGCAGATCAGCAGGAACTCGGAGATTGAATTTGCCAGAAAATTGTCGATAGGGCGGGATTCCTTTCTCCTCACACACTTCCAGAAACACAGCCAGCGACTTCCTGAATTCCTCCCGCAGTTCATCTGGCGTCCGGCCATAAAAGTCGGCCCCGCCATTCAACCCTAGAATTTCACCCCTGAACAGATCCAGATCAGGATCGTATTCAATTTTGGCTTTGTGGCCTTCAAGTGTCATCAATTGATTCATGGCGTTACTCCGTGTTCTTCCAGCCATTTGCGAATGCCTGCAATGGCCCCTTTATCTAGATCGGGTGAAGGATGCGGCCTATGAAAGACCCTAACTTCATCAAAGAGGACAACAGCCACCCTGGAACCAGCACGTTCTGAAACATCAGCGCCCAGAGCAACAAGAAGTTCCTCGACATCGGTCCACCTGATGTTGCCGCTCACAGGTCTGGCAAAGATAAGTTCAAGCGTGTTGCGGTGTTTCCGTTTCACATCGATATAGTACCACATTCCAGTACCGTGTCAATCCGCACACGTGGGTTGACTTTCTACCACACACTTTACTGACAGGAAATTGATCTATGACCACTTACGCCCATCCCCAAGCCCTTGTCTCGACCGAGTGGGTTGCTGCCCGACTCGATGACCCCAACATCCGGCTGGTCGAGAGCAATGAAGATGTGTTGCTCTACAACACCGGCCACATCCGCAACGCCGTCAAGATCGACTGGATCGCCGATCTCAACGACCCCCTCATCCGCGACTACATCGGCCCGCGCCAGTTCGAGGCTCTCTGCGCCAAACACGGCATCAGCAACGACACCTTCGTCGTCTTCTATGGCGACAAGAACAACTGGTGGGCCACCTATGCCTTCTGGGTCTTCCAACTCTTCGGCCACACCGCCGCGGCGGTGATGAACGGCGGCCGCAAGAAGTGGGTCGAAGAAGGCCGGCCCCTGACCAAAGACATCCCCCACTTTGGCCCCGCCGCCTACCATGCCCCCCAGCGCCAGGACTACAAGATTCGCGCCTTGCTGCCCCAGGTGCTGAGCCATCAATCCGCCGGGTTGCCGCTGATCGACGTGCGCTCGCCCAAGGAATACAGCGGCGAACTGCTGCACATGGCCGACTATCCCCAAGAAGGCGCCCTGCGCGGCGGCCACATCAAGGGCGCGCGCAGCATGCCCTGGGCGCGAGCAGCCAATGAGGATGGCACGTTCAAATCGGTCGAAGAACTCAAGGCGTTGTACGAAGGCGAGGCAGCCCTGAGCAGCGACCAGAACATCATCGCCTACTGCCGCATCGGCGAGCGCAGCAGCCACACCTGGTTCGTCCTCACCTACCTGCTGGGCTATCCCAACGTCCGCAACTACGACGGCTCCTGGACCGAATACGGCAACATCGTCGGCGCGCCGATCGAGAGGTAGATCAGAGCAGAGAAGGAAACAGGTAGACAAGGAAACAAGTAGACAGGTAGACAAGTAGACAAGTAGACAAGTAGACAGGTAGACAAGTAGACAAGTAGACAAGTAGACAAGTAGACAAGTAGATAGGTAGACAAGTAGACAGGTAGACCAGGCCGCAGCAAGCCGTTCCCTCGTTGATTGTTGATTGTTGACTGTTGATTGTTGACTGTTTCCCCGAACTCCGTCCTCCAATCTCCGATCTCCGATCTCCGATCTCCGCCCTCCGCCCTCCGCCCTCCGCCCTCCGCCCTCCGCCCTCCGCCCTCCGCCCTCCATGCCTCACCCCGCTCGCCTCCTCACCCCCGACCCCCTGCGCTGGCGCCAGCCCCACCGCGCCGCCATCCTCCAGCAGATCGGCAACACGCCGCTGCTGAAGCTGGAACGCGTGACGGCCGGGCTGCCGCCGGCGGTGGAAGTCCATGTCAAGGCTGAGTGGTTCAACCCCGGCGGTTCGGTGAAGGATCGGCCGGCCCTGCGCATGGTCGAGCAGGCCGAGATGAGCGGGCAACTGACCCCCGACCGGACGATCATCGACGCCACCAGCGGCAACACCGGCATCGGTTATGCCCTGGTTGGCGCGGCCAAGGGCTATCGCGTGGCCCTGGTCATGCCCGAAAACGTCAGCGAGGAGCGCAAGCAACTGGCGCGAGCCTATGGCGCCGACCTCATCTTCAGCGACCCGCTGGAGGGGACGGACGGCGCCATCCGCCTGGTGCGCCAGCTCGTCGCCGCCCATCCCGAACGCTACTACTACCCCGACCAGTACGACAACGACGAGAACTGGAAGGCGCACTATTACGGCACCGCCAACGAAATCTGGCAGCAGACGCAGGGCCGGGTCACGCACTTCCTGGCCGGGCTGGGCACCAGCGGCACCTTCATGGGCGTCAGCCGCCGCCTGAAGGAGCTCAACCCGGCCGTGCGCGTGTTCTCGGTCGAGCCGGCCGACGAACTCCAGGTGATCGAGGGCCTCAAGCACATGGAGACGGCCATCGTCCCCGGCATCTACGACCCGCGGCTGAAGGACGCCGCCATGCCGGTCGAGGCCGAAGACGCCTGGCTGATGGCCCGCCGCCTGGCCCGCGAGGAAGGGCTGTTCGTCGGCTTCAGCGCCGGCGCCGCCGTCCACGCCGCCCTCACCCTCGCCCGCACCCTCGACCACGGCCACGTCGTCACCGTCCTCCCCGACGGCGGGGCCAAATACGTCAGCCTCGGTTTGTTCGAGTGATGGTTGTTGCGTGATGCGTGATGCGTGATGCGTGTTGCGTGTTCCGTGTTGCGTGTTGCGTAGTGCGCGCAGAGCGTGCCATTTCGTGTAAATTCGTCAAATTCGTCAAATTCGTGGCAAAAGAATTCATCTTTGCCCAAACCCTCCGGAGGTCCGCATGTCCCGCACCCGCAAGCAACCCTTCGTCGACCATACCGCCCTCAAATTCAACCAGGCCAGCATCATCGGCCTCAATCTCCTGGCCTTCATCTTCAACCAACCCTGGTTGGTGGCCTTCGTCGCCGCCGTCCTGATCATCGGCACGCTCTACCCGCCCGCCAGCCTGTTCAAGCTCATCTACGCGCGCCTGCTCAAGCCGGCCGGCCTGCTCAAACCCCACCCCGTGCAGGATGAACAAGCCCCGCACCTGTTTGCGCAGGGACTGGGCGGCATCTTCCTGGCCCTGGCCGTCATCGCCTTCCTGGCCGGCGCGCCCATCCTCGGTTGGGCGCTCACCTTCCTCGTCGTCGCCCTGGCCGCCATCAATCTCTTCCTGGGCTTCTGCCTGGGCTGCTTCATCTTCTACCAGCTCGCCCGCCGCGGCATCCGGCTGCAACTGTCGCAGTGGTCATAGGCGACGTGTTGCGTGTTCCGTGTTCCGTAGTGCGTGTTGCGTGTTGCGTAGAACGCGCGTAGTTGAAGTGTCATTCTGAGTCATCCATGCCCCGCGGCGGCATGTCGCCCGAGCAAGAAACTCCTTGTCGTGTCATGCTGAACGGGTCGATCACACAAAGTTGTTGCGGTGATCAGCCAGTGAAGCATCCATTCGCTATGCTCAGGACAGGTTCTCGATTTCGGGAGTTTCTAGGCAGCGGGTCTATCAACGAGTTTTGTTGCAGCGAATGACCAGCGAAGAATCTCCAACTTACACCAGCACCGTTCTTTCGGCAGGGTTAGAACTTATTCGAGCGGGGCTATCAACAAATTCTGTTGCAACGAATGTCCAGCGAAGAATCCCCGCTTTCATCATCCGTGTTCCTTCCGGTCGCATCCACCCCCCTAAAATGCTCGAACGTCTCTTCCTTCTCGCCCTTCTCTCTCTCCTGAGCCTCGCCGCCGTCGGGCTTTGGCGGTGGCGCACGCAGCGGCGGGCGGTCGCGCTCAGCCGGCTGCCGGCGCCCGACTGCCTGCGCGACCTCGACCTGCGCCCGGTTCCGGCTGTCATCTACTTCACCACGCCCACGTGCAGCCAATGCCGCCTGCAACAGACGCCCATCCTGCAGCGCCTGAGCGCCGAATGGGGCGACGATGTGCACCTGTGCAAGGTGGATGCGGTCGCGTATGAAGAACTGACCCGCTATTTCGGCATCCTCACCGTGCCCTCCACCGTCGTCCTCGACGCCACCCTCCGCACGGTGGCCATCAACCACGGACTGGCCACGGCCGAGCAATTGCGCGCGCAGGTGATGACACAAATGGGGGGAACACCGATGCTGGTGGGTGCTGGCTCGGCCGCTTGAGCGGACGGGGGGGGAGATGACACAAATGGGGGGAACACAGATAGTTGTGGGTGCTGGCTCGGTCGCTTGAGCGAGCGGGGGAGAGATGACACAAATGGGGGAAACACAAATCTTTGCCAAAACCTGATGCGGTGGTAAGCTTGATGTAGTCTGGAGAGCTTACACATCATGCCAATGACGCTTACCTTGCAGCCAAAATGGATTGAAATGGCCCACGAATTCGGCGACCTTGACACCGTTGTCGAAGACGCTCTACGCGCCTATTTTTTGTCCCAGTCGCAAGCGCGCATGAACGAGGCTGAACGCCAAATCTCCGCCTATCGCCAGAAATATCAGTGCGACTATGATAGCTTTCAGCGCCTGGTGCAAACAGATGCTCGGTTCCTGATGCAGGTGGAAGCCAGCAATCCGCTTTGGGAAGCGGATGCCATGGAATGGCAATACTGGCTCGAGGAGCAAGCGGAATGGCGTCGCCGCCTCGCGGCTATTTCCTAGCCCAGGCGCAGGCGGCTCGCCAGGTGCTGGACGAAGTGACGTTCGAGCGCCTGGATGTTGGGGAACAGCGTGCAATCTGGGAACTGCGAGGCGTTTTCGGTGGGGCAGACATCCATATCAAAGAGGTGTTCAACCAGTCAGGACGGATGTATGCTTATTACGTCGTCCGTGCGGGGCGGCTAGTGGCGGGCTTCGACAACTATCCCGATCGCAGAGCGCTGCAAATGAATTACGGCGCCGATTTCAGAAGGCATTTGGGCGCGCTGCTTCCTCACCGGCACGGTGCAGACAAGGACGCTCTGTCACTGACGGTGGAAATGGATGTGCAAGCCTTTCTTGTGGCTTTAGCAGACATCGTGCAGATTCGATAATCAGTCTCGGCAGAGTTGCCAACTTTGGAAAAGTTGGCAACTCTGCGGGCAACAACAAGGCGATCTGGCGGCGCTTCTGGTAGAATGACGCATCACAACCCGTTGCCGTCTCTTGATCGCCCTTGTCGGAGGCCGAAGCCATGCCCTCCACCGTCGTTCTCGACGCCAGCCGGCGTACCATCGCCATCAACCATGGCCTGGCAACGGCTGAGCGGCTGCGCGAATAAGTGATGACACAAATGGGTGAGACATGGATGCTGGTGGGTGCTGGCTCGGTTGCCTGAGCGGGCGGGGGGGGAGATGACACAAATGGGGGAACACGGGCGGCAGGGCGGGGCTGTGGTATGATCGGGTTGCATCTCCATCCTCATCTCTTGCAGGTTGCAGCCATGCCAGCTTCCTCCCCCACCCTCACCCTCCTCTTCATCCAGGCGACGCCGCCCGATCTAGATTCGCTGGACATTGCCAGCGAGCAACGCAATCTGGTCCAGGTGTTGCAGAAGGCCCGTTTTGGCGGATCGTTTCGAGTGGAATGGCTGCATGCCGCCCGCATTCAGGACATCGCCGATGGGCTGCGGCGCTATCGCCCGCAGATCGTTCATTTTTCCGGGCACGGCGACTCGAGGGGCCATCTGGCGCTCAATGCGCCCGACGGCCAAGAGACCGAGTATCTGAAAGCCGCAGAATTCGCCGCCATCGTGCGTTTATATCAGGATGAAGCCGCTGCCAGGATCGACCTGATGGTGCTGGCCGGGTGCTATACCGCTGCTGCAGGCCTCCTGACGGCTGAGCATGTGGGCTGTGTGGTGGCGATGGGCGACAGCGTGAATGATGAAGGCATCGCCCAGATTTTCACGCCCGAACTTTACGCTGCTTTGGCCGATGGCCGCAGCGTCAAGAACGCGGTCGAAAGCGCCCGCCTCGCCTTGGGGCGTGAACACCCGCTCGATGTCGAGGCCGTGCAGATCTTCCCCGATGGCGCTGACGCCGGCAGATTGGTGCTGACTGACCTGGCCGCGCAGCGAGCGGCGCAAGGCGGGTTGAGCGAACTGCATCTGGAATATCTGCGGCGCCTGTTCGAACAGAAATGGTCGAGTGTTTCCATGGCGCTGTTCGACCCAACTTTTGGTCGCCGTCTGGATTTGCTGGACATTTATGTGCCGCTGCCGGTCGAGTTCACTATCAACAGGCGCCTCGATGATCGAGGCAGGGAAAAAGAATGGTGGTGCGGGCGCAGCGACGAAGACGTGCGTAAGCTTGAAGAGTTCGAAGCAGCAAATCGAGACGACTGGGCTGTCGGTGATCGGCAAGGGCAACGATACGCAGGCCATCCTTATGAAAGGCAGCGCAGTTGGGCGGAACTGAACGTAGACGAAAGGGGCCTGTTGCCCCTCCTGGCTATGGCTCGTGCGCAGAAAACTGAAGGTGAGAAAGGCTTCACACAATGGCGGGCCGATGCCGAGCATGCCGCTCTGGTGCAGCGGCGTTTTGTACTGGTAGGCGACCCTGGTAGCGGCAAGAGCACCTTTCTCCGTCGCTTGGCGCTGTGCTGGGCGGGCGAATTGCGGCGCCGTGCTGGTGACTTGACCGCTCCCCCAGAGGCAAGTGTGAAGCTCCTTCCTGGCCATACAGACATTTACACACCCATTTACATCGAATTACGTGGCCTGGTTGGTTTCTTTGGCGAACTGCCCGTCAACCCTGACCATGCTGCCGCACTGCCAGGGCTGGCTGAGTTGCGCGTCTACCTGTGCGAGCATATGACCGTCCGGAAAGACGAGACATGGGTCGATGGCTTGTTTGCTCTCCTGCGTCAGGGCCAAGCTGCTATCCTCTTGGACGGCCTGGATGAAATCAGCCAGGCTGCCGATCCCCGCCGCCAGGCGCAAATCCAGGCTTTTGTGGCCGAACTTGTGGATGAATTTCCCGTTGCGCCGATCATCGTCACTGCCCGACCCTACGCTTATCGCCAGGGTGAATGGACGCTGCCAGGATTTGGACGCACAGAACTGGCGCCGCTGGACGCCGCTCGACAGGCTGGTCTGACCCACCGCTTGTTTGCGCGACTCCTGGACAAGCAGACGGATGCTCAAGCGAATGCCTTTAAAGCGGCGCTGCATGACATTCCTGCCGATTTGCGCAGCAATCCCCTGTTGCTGACCTTGCTGGCGGCGCTTTGGGTGCGCAGATCGCCTCGAGAGAAGGATCTGCCCAGCACGCGTGGCGAACTATATCGGCGAGCGTTGACCTTATTGCTGGAGGACTGGGTGCGCACCAAGGTCGAAGACTTCAGTATTGCCAAAAACTTGAGGCTGAGTGCGGATGATCTACGACTGGTGTTGCAGCTGACAGCCTGTCATGCGCAAGAAAGGCGTAGCAAAGCGGATGAAGTCGCCGTGATCACCGAAGGCGACATTTTCGAATCGTTGCGCGCTATTCGTCTGGGTGGGGTGGCGGAAGGCTTGCTGGCTCACCTGGAACAGCAGGCAGGGATGCTTTTGGAAGCAGTCGAGGAAGGGCCGGGTGTGCTTGTAGCCACCTACACCAAGCAATTTCGCTTCCTCCATCTTTCCTTCCAAGAATATCTGACTGCTTGCGAGTTACTCCATCGCCTGGACGACTCCCGCGCGCATGGGCTACCGGTGTTGTCCGCTCGTCGTTTTCCTGATGGCCTGGCCAATCGCATGATCGCTGCTCCCGAACTATGGGCCAATGTGCTGCGCTTGGCGGTGGATGAGCTGATCTACCAACGCCGTGCCACCGATGCCTGGGAGTTGCTCAGCCTGGTCTGCGAACCTTACAGCATGAAGGGCGACGCTCCCCAAGCGGCTTGGCTGGCTCTACAGACGGCTCTGGAGGCAGGATTGTTCGCACATAAGCCGGAGCATCGGGTGGATTCCTTCCATCACCTGTTGTGTTCGGCCGCCGACAAAGCGTTGCTGGATCACAAAACCTTCTCTCCCGTGCAACGCCAGGTTGCCGGCCATTTACTGGGCAGCGGCCCGTTTCCCGGCCACGACCCTCGCCCCGGCGTCCTCCTCCGCCCCGACGGTCTCCCCGACATCGCCTGGGTCCTGATCCCCAAGATCGACCCCCAGACCGGCAAAAGCGACTGGATCTACCAGGACGGCAAGCGCCAGCCGGAGCCGGACTTCTGGATCGCACGCTACCCCATCACCTACGCCCAGTTCCAGGCCTTTCTGGACGCGCCCGACGGTTTTGGCCGGGCGGAATGGTGGCGGGGGTTGGCGGCCAGCCAGTCGCACCGTTCCTCCCCCGACGAGCAGCGATTTCAACACTGGAATCACCCCCGCGAAAATGTGAGTTGGTACGACGCCATCGCCTTCTGCCGCTGGCTGACGGCCCAGGCCAGGAAAACCCCCGACCTGTTGCCGGCCGCGCTGCAGGGCAGCAGCGATTGGCAGATCACCCTGCCCACGGAATGGCAGTGGGAAAAGGCCGCCCGTGGGCATGAGGGCCGCGAATACCCCTGGGGCCAGGGCTATCGGTCGGGGTGGGCCAACGTCGATGAGACCGAGGAAAAGGATGGCCCCTACTATCTGCAACAAACCAGCGCCGTGGGCATGTATCCCCACACCGCGCCGGACGCTTCGCCTTATGGCGTCGCCGACCTCAGCGGCAATGTCTGGGAATGGTGCCTGAACGAATACGAGAAGCCGGAACGGGTGCAGCCGGAGGGTTCAGAGTGGCGCGTCCTGCGGGGCGGGTCGTGGGACCTCAATCCCGCCGCTGCCGCCTCCGCCTTCCGCTACGGGTACTACCCGTACGGCCGTTTCAGCTACACGGGTTTTCGGGTGGTGGCCGTGCGGTCGTCGCCCCCTTTTAGCTCTGTCCTCTGGCGACTCTGGACTCCGCACTCTGATCGGGGGGAGTCCAGAGGGGGGCGAAGCCCCCCTCTGGTCGCCGCGCGTGCGCATACGCTCCATCTGTGCTATCATTGCCTCTGCCCGTGCTTCACGGGTCAGGCAGTCCGGTCTCGTCCTGCGGGGCGGGTCGTGGAACAACAATCCCGCCGCTGCCGCCTCCGCCTTCCGCAACAGGAACAACCCGAACAACCGTAACAACAACAGGGGTTTTCGGGTGGTGGCCGTGCGGTCGTCGCCCACATCCTTCCGTCCCTTCTCTGGCGTCTGCTGTCAGGTGCGTTGCACCTCTGGCAGGCGCGGCCTACCCGCCCTCCATAGCGGGTCTGGTTCCGGCAATGTTGGCTGCGCACCAATGTTCGTAGTGAGCGTTTCAACGCTCTCGCCTGGTCGAGAACGATGGCTGACGCCTTACGAACAGCTCATCCAACCGAGGTGAAGGAGAAGAATAGCGCCGGGCCTGTCTGGTCTGCACGCACTTGCGGCGGTACGGGGGCGCCGCCGGCGTCAGGCAGAGATCGAAACCGGGGCGCCGGCGATACCTCGCCTCAGCGCCCCGCCCCCATCTGCTCCTTCGTCTGCTTGATCCAGCCGCCCAACAGCCGCCCGATCTCCGCCACCATCCTGCTGACGTGCTCGTACTGGCCGCTGTTCAGCCACTTCCAGTGATAGGCCAGACGCAGGTACAGCCGCAGCTTGTTGAGGTCGGCGTCGGCCGCTTCCAGAAAGGCCAGGCGCTGACGGCCGCTGCGGATGTTGGCGTCGAAGATCGCCTCCTGGAAATTCAGGGCGGCGTCTTCCAGCCGCTTGGTGACCACGAACCGCTGCGCCTTCGGGAAGCGTTCGCAGCGGGGCAGCAGCCATTCCAAGAGTTCATAGGTGCGGGTGAAAATGATCATGTCGTCCATGTTTGCCTCGATCGTGGAGTGGGAGAATTTGTGGTTGGCCTATCGCCTGGCCGCACGCGGCAAGCGGGCCGGGGCCAACGTCAACCGTTTCGAGTTCCGGGTCGCCGACCGCCTACTGGAATTGCAGGACGAACTGGCGACCCGGACCTACCGGCCCGGCCCCTACACCCACTTTACCATTCATGAACCCAAACGCCGCAAGATCAGCGCCGCGCCTTTTCGCGACCGCGTCGTCCATCACGCCCTCTGCAATGTGATCGAGCCGTTATTCGAGCGCCGCTTCATCGCCCACAGCTACGCCAACCGTGTGGGCAAAGGCACGCATCGCGCCATCGACCAGTTGCAGACCTATGCCCGCCGCTATCGCTACGTCCTGCGTCTGGACATCGTCCAGCACTTCCCCTCGCTCGACCACGCCATCCTGCGCGCCGCCATCGCCAAGGTCGTCAGGGATGACGATAGCCTCTGGCTGGTCGATCGCATCCTGGCCAGCGGCGCCGGCGTCCTGGACGATGAATACGACATGGTCTACTTCCCCGGCGATGATCTCTTTGCCGTCGCCCGTCCGCGTGGCCTGCCGATCGGCAACCTCACTTCGCAGTTCTGGTCGAACGTCTACATGAACGATCTCGACTGGTTCGTCGTCAGCGCGCTTGGCTGCAAGGCCTACTTGCGCTATGTCGATGATTTTGCTCTCTTTGCCGATAGCAAGGGCCAACTATGGGCCTGGAAACGGCAGATCATCGACTACCTGGCCGGCATGCGCCTGACCGTGCACGAAGGCGCCGCCCAGGTGCAGCCGGCGGCCAGCGGCGTCCCCTGGCTGGGCTTCGTCGTCTATCCCGACCATCGCCTGCTCAAGCGGCGCAACGTCGTCAACTTCCGTCGCCGCTTCCGGCGCAACCTGGATCTCTACGCCGCCGGCCGCCTCAGCTTCGCCGAACTCGACGCCAGCGTGCAGGGCTGGGTCAACCACGTTCGCTACGCCGATACCTGGGGCCTGCGCCGGGCTGTGCTGTCGTCCGCCATTCCCAGACGATCCAACTCTTGCTACATGGCCTGATATCGGCCACGATTTTTCCAACTATCGCCAGAAATATCAGTGCGACTATGATACCTTTCAGCACCTGGTGCAAACAGATGCCCGGTTCCTGATGCAGGTGGAAGCCAGTCATCAAATCTGTGTTTCCCCCATTTGTGTCATTCAACTTCGCCAGCATTTACTGGCGGGCAATGAACCTGCGATCAAATCTGTGTTTCCCCCATTTGTGTCATTCAACTTCGCCAGCATTTACTTGCGGGCAATGAACCTGCGATCCAATCTGTGTTTCCCCCATTTGTGTCATTCAACTTCGCCAGCATTTACTGGCGGGCAATGAACCTGCGATCCAATCTGTGTTTCCCCCATTTGTGTCATTCAACTT
>JAIBAP010000093.1 GCA_019695115.1 Caldilineales bacterium
CCCCACCTCCCACTCGCCGTACTCACTCTCCTGCGCCCGACCACCCTTGGCGCCGTTCTCCCATTGGCCGCGCTCGCTTTCGTCCCTCCCACTCTGCTCAACCCGGGAAACTTTGACGCTCACCCCTCCGACCCGCCACGCTTTACCCCTCCCCCCCTTTATGCTACACTCCCGGTCACGCCTCATCCTATATCCTATTTATGTCAACCCGCTCCCCCTCCTGGCCCTACTTCCTCGCCGGCCTCCTCACCGCCCTCCTCCTCTTCACCTTCGGCGTCGCCGCCGCCCTCGCCTGGCAACACCTCCGCCCCGCCGCCCAAACCGCCGACCCCGGCCCCCTCTACCGCCAGGCCTGGGACATCGTCAGCCAGGACTACCTCGGCGACCTCCCCTCCCCCACCGCCCGCACCCACGGCGCCATCCAAGGCAGCCTGGCCGCCATCGGCGACCCCTACACCTTCTTCGTCGAACCGGAACCCGCCCAGCGCCAACAAGAACAACTCGAAGGCCAATTCGGCGGCATCGGCGCCCACCTGGAACTCACCGACGACGGCCGCATCCGCCTCCGCCCCCTGGTCGAGCGCCCCGCCGCCCTCGCTGGCCTCCAGGATGGCGACCTCCTCATCGCCATCGACGGCCAACCCGTCGCCACCCTCACCGCCGACCCGGCCACCGACCCGGCCTCCCGCCTCGACGCCGCCGCCAACCTCCTGCGCGGCCCCGCCGGCAGCCCCGTCCGCCTCACCATCCTGCGCGGCCAGACCCCCCTCTTGGGGGTCGAAAAGGGGGAAAAGGCCCGATAAAGTCGCCTGGACACGGATGAACACGGATGAACACGGATTAGAGCGATCATTCTGTGTTGAGAATCCGTGTGAATCGGCCTCGATCCGTGTCCCAACTATCCTGCAAGCGGCCGTCGGCGAGCGAGAGTTGCCAACTTTCCAAAAGTTGGCAACTCTCTTCCTCCTTATGTCAATTCTAGCTCCATTTTGTCATTTTACTTCACATAACAATCATAGTGTGTAGTTTCTGATCGGCCATCAGTAGACATAATCAACCATACCGGCCTCGATTTTGGCCCTGGCCGGCCGCCTACCCGAATCAAGCCCGCCTCCGGCGGGCCTTTTTTTGCCCATCAGTCGTCAGCCCATTGCAGCGCCGTCAGCACGAGCGCCACAGTGCCATGCCCACAGCGCACCCACAGCAGCGCGCTGCCGTTTCCCCCACCCAACTCCACCATCGCCTCTTCTAGTTTATGTCAACTCTTTCGTCGCCTCGTCACATAAGGCCGAAAGCGCGCCAGTTCCGCCGGCGGCAGACGGCCGGCCAACAGCGTGCCATCGGGACGATGCTCCTCGCGGCTCACCAGCCCGCGCCGGTGGAACAGATCCACCAACTCGCCGCTGTCATAGGGGATCAGCACCTCGATCGGGGCCATCGCCTCGGCCAGGATCACGTCGATCTGGTCGAGCAGCGCCTCCAACCCTTGCCCGCTGAGCGCCGAGACCGGGACGCCGCCCGGCAACGATGCCTCCACCTCGGGGTCGAGTTGTCCGCCGGGGATCAGATCGACCTTGTTCAGCGCCACCAGCAGCGGCAGCCCCTCTCCCGCCTGCAATGATCCTTCGCTGCGCTCAGGACCGCTGCGCTCAGGACCGCTGCGCTCAGGCTCGAACGCGCCCAATTCCTCCAGCACCTCCTCCACCGCCGCCGCCTGCTCCAACACATTCGGGTGCGAGACATCCACCACGTGCAACAGCAGGTCGGCGTCCAAAATCTCTTCCAACGTGGCTCGGAAGGCGGCGATCAACTGCGTCGGCAGCTTCTGGATGAAGCCCACCGTGTCGGTCATCAGCGCCTCGCGCCCCGATGGCAGCGTCAAACGCCGGGTGGTGGGGTCGAGCGTGGCAAACAACTGGTCGGCGGCCAGAACGGCATTCTCGTCCGACGCCTGGCTGAGCGTATTCAACAGCGTCGATTTGCCGGCATTCGTATAGCCTACCAGGGCCACCAGCGGCGTGTTCGAGGCGCGGCGCCGGCTGCGATATTGCTGGCGATGCGTGCGCACCTCCTCAATCTCGCGGCGTAGCAAGGCGATGCGCCGGCCGATCTCGCGGCGATCCACCTCCAACTGCGTCTCGCCGGGGCCGCGCACCCCCACCCCGCCCGAGGATGTACTCATCCCAGCCCCACCCGCGCGCCCACCCGCCTGCCGGGCCAGGTGCGTCCAGGCGCGCGTCAGCCGCGGCAGCCGGTATTCATACTGCGCCAACTCCACTTGCAGCGCCCCTTCGCGTGTGTGCGCGTGTTGGGCGAAGATGTCGAGGATGAGGGCGGTGCGATCCAGCACCTTGACCGGGTTTGCCTCCTCCCCTCCCCCACCCTTCTCCAGCGCCTTCTCGATCTCGCGCTGCTGGCGGGGGCTGAGCGGATGGTCGAAGATCACCACCTGCACGCCCTGCTCGCGCACACGCAGCACCACCTCCTCCAACTTGCCCTTGCCGATATAGGTGGCCGGGTTAGGCTGGCTGATCGACTGCGTGATCACATCCACCACCGTCACCCCGGCCGTCTCGGCCAGGCGACGCAACTCGGCCAGCGAGTCGTCCATCTCGAACAGACCCGGCTCCCGCTTCGTCTCCACCCCCACCAGCAGCCCCAATTCGACAATCGGTTGCAGTGTGATCATTCGCTCGTTGATTGCTCTCTCCCGAGCAGGGCTTGCTCCACCCGGCCCTCTTCCAACAACCTGCGCAGCAGATTTCCAACCCGTTCCAGGCTGGCGCCGCTTAGTTTGTCGCAGGTGTCGGCGGTCGTGTGCCAGTAGGGATAGTCGAAATCGATCAGATCGACGCTGGGCACGCCCTGTTGCACGAAGGCGATGTGGTCATCGATCATCGCCGGCCCTGGCGTCGGCGGGAACCATTCGCCATAGCCCATCTCCGCCGCCAGATCGAAGATCGCCTGGCTGAGCGTTGGGTCGGAATTCCCTTCCATGGGGACGCGCTGCTCCTCATCGCCGATCATATCGAGCAGAATCATGGCGGCGGGGAGCGTCCCCGCTGCGGCCCAATCCTCGGCCAGGCGGGTGGAGCCGATGCCCCACTGTTCCCAGGCCGGCAGCCGGCCGTTATCCTCGGCGTCGAAAAACGCCAGCCACACCGGGCTGGTCAGCTTCCCCTTGTCCAACACCCGGGCCAGCTCCAGCAGCACGGCCACGCCCGAAGCGCCATCGTTGCCGCCGATCACCGGCTCCGCCTGGCGGTTGGGGTCAGGGTCCTGGTCGGCCACCAGCCGCGTATCGAAATGCGCCCCCACCAAAATCGCCCCCGTCCCCCCCTCTCCCTCCGTCCCTGCGTCCCCCCCTCCCTCCGTCCCTCCCTCTCCCCCTCCCTGCGTCCCCCCCTCTCCCCCTCCCTGCGTCCCTCCCTCCCCCCCTCTCTCCCTCTCCCCCGCCTTCGCGATGATATTGCGCACCGGCGTCCCGTTCCACACGAACTCATGCGTTTCCACCGCCCAGCCTTGCGCTTCCAACTCCTGGCGGATCCAGTCGCCAGTCTGCCGGTTGGCCAGCGTGCCGCTGGGCCGCGGGCCGAAATCGCACTGCTTCTGCGCCAGGGCCAGGGCGCGCTCGGCCTCGAACACCGGCACGGGCGTGGGCGAGGGCGTGGGGGTGGGGAACAGCGGCGGCAGGGCGCCATAGCCCAGCCAGCCGAGATAGACAAGCGCCAGGGCGAAGACGAACATCGTCAACACCTGGGCCGGGCGGATCGATCTCACGGGCGCTTCTCCTTGCCCCTGGGCGGCTTACCGCGCACTTCCAGCCGCAACGGCGTGCCCTCGAAGGGAAACTGGCGGCGGATTTGGTTTTCGAGATAGCGCACATAGCTAAAATGCACCGCCTCGGCGTCGTTGACAAAGAAAACAAAGGTGGGCGGGTCGATGCCGGCCTGCGTGGCATAATAGAAGCGCGCCTGGCGACCCTTGACTGCCCTGGGCGGGCTGGCCACCACGGCATCCTGCAACAGCCGGTTTAGCTCCGATGTGCCCAGGCGCTGGTAGCGGGCCTCGCGCACGCGCAGGGCGGTTGGGATCACCTGCTGCACGCGCTGGCGGGTGAGGGCCGAAATGTAGAGGATGGGCACGTAATCGAGAAACTTCAGTTCTGTGCGCAGGTCGCGCTCGTAGGCGGCCATGGTGTGGCTGTCCTTTTCCACCGCGTCCCACTTGTTCACGACCACAACCAAACTCTTGCGCTCTTCCAGGATATAGCCGGCCACATGGGCGTCCTGTGCGGTCACGCCATCCACCGCATCCAGCACCAGCAACACCACATCGGCGCGACCGATGGCCTTCAGCGCCCGCAGCACGCTGTACTTCTCGGCCCCGGCGTCGATATGCCCGCGCCGGCGGATGCCGGCCGTATCCACCAGCACCAGCGGCGACCCCTCCCACAGCAGGTGCGTGTCGATGGGGTCGCGCGTCGTCCCCGGCAGATCGCTGACGATGGCGCGCTCCTGGCCCAACAGGGCATTCAACAGCGAGGATTTGCCCACATTCGGCCGGCCGACAATGGCGAGGCGCGGGACGCCTTCGTCTTCATCGGGCGGCGGGTGCGGCGGCAGGTGGGCGACGATGGCATCGAGCAGGTCGCCGCTGCCGGTGCCGTGATAGGCCGAGAGGACGACCGGCTCGCCCAGGCCCAGGGCATAGAACTCAACGGCGTCGAGCCGGCGGGCGGCGTTGTCGGCCTTGTTGGCAGCCAGGAGGATGGGCTTGTCGGCGCCGCGCAGCAGGTTGGCCACCTCTTCGTCGGCTGCGGTCAGCCCATCTTCGCTGTCCACCAGCATGACGATGACATCCGCCTCGCCGATGGCCAGTTCGGCCTGCTCGCGAATCTCGCGCACGAACCCGGCCGAGGCCGTGGCAAGGGGTTGGGCGGGCGTTTGGGCCGCCCCTCCCCGCTCGGGCATCGGCTCGATCCCGCCCGTGTCCACCAACAAGAAGCCCACGCCGTTCCACTCGGCGTCGGCATACAGCCGGTCGCGGGTGGTGCCGGGCAGATCTTCGACGATGGCCTGGCGGCGGCCGATGATGCGGTTGAAAAGCGTGGATTTGCCGGTGTTGGGCCGACCGACGAGGGCGACGACGGGTTTGGTCATTTGGGTTTGGGGGTGGCCGTGGGCGTTTTCGTAGCCGCTGGCGTTGGTGAAGGTGTGGTGGGCGGGGCGATGATGACCTGCACGGTCTCGGGCAAGATGGTGTCACTGGAGACGCCATCCGGCAGCAGCAGCATCGGTTTGATCGTGTGCGTCCCGGCGTCCAGGTTGGCCAGATCGATCACCGCCTGCACGTTCTGGTCGGTCAGCGTTTGCAGGCGCGGCAGCGGCCCCTGCAAAATCACGTCGATGGTCTCCGGCGAGATCGAGATCACCTGCAAGCCGGCGCCCAGCCCCTGCACCACCGGTTTCAGGGTCATTGTCTGGCTGCCCAGGATCGGCTCGATGGCGATGCGCACCACCACACTCTGCGAGGTGGCGGCTGAAACCGTTTCGGGCAGCACCAGGGGGACGCGTTCTTCGATGTCGCCGGTGGCATTCTCGATCGTGATCGGCGTCGTCTCGACAAAGGATGGCAGCGCCTCCAGCGCCGCCGGGTCGCCGATCAGCGTCACCGTGGCCGGGTCGGCGCTGATGCCCACCAGCCGATAGTTGGCAGCCGGTTGGCCCTGGACACGCGGCAGAACCGATTTTTCGCTCACGCCCTGGCGTTGGCTGATCGGGATCGAGACCGTGACCGTGCGGGGATCGACCTCCAACCCGGTGACGACGGCGCCGCTGCGGTCACGCAGGGTCACGAACTCCGTCGTCTCGATGTCGGCGCGGGCGTCGGCCACGCGCACACGCACCTCGGCCTCGGCCACCGTGTCTACCAGGCTCTTGGCGCCCGCCACACGCACGGTTGCCGGCGTGGCCGTGGCTCGCCCGGCCACATAGCCAAAGGCCGGCTGGTCGAGGACGTTGATCGCGACCGCGATCTGCTGCTCCACCCGGCTCTCTAGCCGCACCACCGCCGCGCTGGGCGTGACCGCCAGCACTTCGACATTGGCTTCGGGCGGGTCGATCACCACCGGCAGTTCGTGGCGCCCGGCTGTGGCTGCGCTCAGATCGACATAGGCCAGCATATCGCTCGTATTCAGCCGATCCCAAGTGCTACGGGTGGCGCGCGCCTCGATATCGACGGTGGGCGTGGTGCCGCTGTCGATCAGAATCAGGTCGCCCGGCAGGTTGTGCACCGTCACCGGGATGCGCCGGATGGCGCGGGTCTCGACCGGGTTCTGTTGTTGCTCGGCCACCACCCACACCACCAGGGCCAGGACGAGGGCCAGGAGAAAGGAGCCAGCCTGGTCGAACGAGGGACGGACGCGGGCCAACCGGCTCATGGCGTCCCTCCCCCGACCCGCGGCTCCATCTGGCCCCGGCCATCGCCCTCCTCCAGATGCACGTTCTGCCCGCGCGTCTCGTAGAACTGTTCCAACACGCGGCGCAGGCGCTTCTCGTCCAGCCGCCGGACAAGCCGGCCGTTGCGCGCCACCGAGATCACCCCCGTTTCTTCGCTGACGATGATGGCGAGGGCGTCGGCGCCCTCCGAAACCCCGATCCCGGCCCGATGGCGGGTGCCCATGCTGCCGGAGGCATGGCCATCGACAAAATAGGCCACCTCTGCCGAGCGATAGGCGGCCTCGTCCAGCGAACGCGAGGTCAGGGGCAGTACACAGGCCGCCGCCACCAGCGTCTCCTCGCGCAGGATGACGGCGCCATCGTGCAGCGGCGTGCCGGGGGTAAAGATGGTGACGAGCAATTCGGAACTGACCTCCGACAACAACCTCACCCCGGTCTCGATGGCCTCCTGTAGCCCGGTCTGCCCTTCGAGGACGATAATGGCGCCGTAGCGCAACTGCGTCAGCTGGGTGCAGGCGCTCACCAATTCACTGATCAGTTTGGAGGCGCCGGCGATGCGCTGCGGGCGCATGAACAGAAACCCCGTCCGCCCCACCCGCTCCAGCAGGCGGCGGAGTTCGGGCTGGAAGATGACGGGGATGGCGATGAGGATGGCCAGGCCACTGGTGCGCACCAGCCACGAGAAAGCGACCAGCCCGGTGAAGCTGCTGGCCAGGACGCCCACCAACACCAGCACCAGCACCCCGCGCAACAATTGCACCCCTTGCGTGCCGGCAAAAAGCCGTAGGATGATAAAGAAGACGAACGTCACCAACAGGATGTCGATGACATCGACGAAATTGAACTGCGAGATGAGGGCGGTGATTTCTTGCACGTGGCAGGGCGGAAAAATACAGGGTCAGCGCATTGTAACCGAAATCAGCCTTGCATGGTAAGGCGAAGGCGCGGCGCGAGAGCGAGGAAGTCAGAGACCTTGCAGCCGCGGCAGGTCGTTGCCCCGGCCCGGCGCTTGATAGGCACCCGCCTTCAAGCTGCTCACCCATTCGTAATCCTCCCAGGTCGGGCGCACACTGATGTGCTTCTGGTCCAACTCGCGCAGCCGCTGCAGCAGCGCCGGGCGCGACCAGGTGCGGCCCGGCAGCCAGCGCACCCCCGGCCCCACCCGATTGGTGATCACCAGCAGCCCGCCAGGACGCAGCACCCGCACCAGTTCGGCCAGCGTCGCCTCCGGCCGGGGCGTGAACTCCAGCGCCTCCAGACAGGCCACGACATCGAAGGTCTCGTCGGCAAACGGCAGGGGGCAGGCGCGATGGTGGAGAAAGCGCCCGCGTTCGCCCAAATCCAACTCCGTCTGGGCCAGGGCCAACATCCGCCGCGAGCCATCCAGCAGCACCCATCGCGCCTCGGGCAGCAGCCCGGCCGCCTCGACTGCCCGCTCCAGCCGCCCCGTCCCCGCCCCCACATCGAGGATGAGCGGCGGATGGCGGCGCGCGCCCACCGCGGCAGCAAAGGGAGTGGCCACATACAGGCGCTCGTCCTCGGCGTCCCACTCCTTGATCCGGTCATAACGACCGGCATAGAGGTCATAGAGCCAGATCACCACCCGCTCGCCCAGGTACACGCCCTCGCTGAGGATGAGCAGCCAATAGAGCGCCGCCGCGACCAGCGCAACCAGGAAGACGAGGAGGACGACGGCGGCGAGCAACGGGGAAGCGCCTCTAGCCGAGCGCCGGCCTGAACACGGACAGCAGGCCGATCGTGGCCACGAACAGACCCAGCAGATGCCAACGGCCGCCCGCGCCCGGCTTACCGCCCGGACGGCCTCGCAGCCAGCGCCAGCCGGCAACGGCAAAAATCAAAGCCGTCACCCCTGCCGCCAGCGGCTGCTGCGCCCAGACCAGCGCCCCCACCACCGCCACATACCCCATCCCCCCCACAACCCCCACCCCACCCACCCCCCGTAGGGGCGAGGTCCCCTCGCCCACCCCCTCGCCCATATCGCCCCGCCCCTCGCCCATCCCCTCGGCAAAAGCCACCAGGCAGAACCCGGCGATCAGCAACCACAGAAACGGCGGCGGCGCCTGCCACCCCCACAACCCCATCCCCAGCAGCCACGGCAGCGCCACACCTACCGCCACCCCCAGCAGCCGGGTCGTAGCCGGAAACGCCGGCTGTAGCACCGCGCCCATGACGGCCAGAGCCGTGGCAACGACCGAGGCCGCCACCGTCACCCTTCCCGCCGCCGGCTGGACGAGCAGCATCATCGCCGTCGCGCCCGCCATCGCCAGCAGGGTAGCGGCCAGCCCCAGCCCCGCCGGCGCCTCATCCTCTGCCAACCACAGCCATACCCGCGCCAGAGGCGCCTCCGCCTTCGCATACGGCATCCGTGGCATCCGTACCCCCCGTAACCCCCGTACCCCCCGTAGGGGCGAGGTCCCCTCGCCCACCCCCTCGCCCACCCCCTCGCCCCCCACCCCCTCGCCCACCCCCTCGCCCACCCCCGTAAACGACCGCGCCAACGCCATCATCTGCGCCCACACCCCGCCCCAGATCGGCTCGACCAACGCCAGCGCCACCACCACCACCACCACCCGTAGGGGCGAGGTCCCCTCGCCCATCCCCTCGCCCATCCCCTGGCCCATCCCCTCGCCCCCCGCGCCCATCCCCTGGCCCATCCCCACACCCCCCATCGCGCCCAACGCCGCGCCCGCCAGCAGCGTCCAGGCCGGCCCCAGCCGCAGCAGCCCGCGCTCGATGGTGAAACGAAGGCCGAGCGAGGACATGGTCACGGGCGTTGGGTGGTGGTCGTGCGCGCCAATTCGGCAGCGCCCATCACCGTTGCCAGATCTCCCAGCGCCGCCGGCATGATCTGCACCCGGTGATCGGGATCGGGCAGGAAGAAATGGCGGTAGGCAAAGCTCCGCACCGGTTCGACAAAACTCTCGCCCAGGCTTTCCACCAGCCCGCCGCCCAGGATGACGGCCTGCGGGTCGAGCAGGTTGACCACCGAGGCGATGAGCAGCCCCAGCGCCTCCTGCGCCTCGGTGATGACGGCCGAGGTCAGAGCATCGCCCGCTTCCAGGGCGCGGCGGATGTCGCCGCTGGTCAGTCCCGCTTCGTTGGTGGAGCCGAGCATCGTCTCCTGGCCGGCGGCGATGGCCTCGGCCAACCGCCGGCTGATGGCCCCGCGGCTGGCGATGGCCTCGACGTGCCCTGCCATACCGCAGCCGCAGACCGGGCCGCCGATATCGACAAACATGTGACCGATCTCGCCCGCCGACCAGCGGAACCCGCGGCGCAGTTTGCCATCCAGGATGATGCCGCCGCCGATGCCGGTGCCGACGAAGATGCCGATCACATCGGCGATGCCCCGGCCGGCCCCATGCACCGCCTCACCCAATGTGCCCAGATTGACATCGTTATCGACCACCACCGGCAATTTCAGCCGCTTCGCCAGCTGCGGCCCCAGGTCGTACCCTGCCTCCCATCCGGGCAGATTGGCGGCGCGCGCCACCCAGCCGGTATCCACATTCACCGGGCCGGGCGCGCTGGCCCCCACCGCCCAAACCTGCGTCCGCTCCAGCCCGGCGGCGGCCAGCGCCTCTTGCACAGTCTGGGCGATGCGGTCGGCGACCACCGCCGGATTGGCGACTTCGGCTTTGCCGGGCAGCGTCTTGCGCTTGCTCTGGCCCAGCACCTGGCCAGAGGGATGGACGACGGCCGCCAGGATCTTGGTGCCGCCGAGATCGACGCCGATCACGGGCGACTCTTTCTTTGCTCTTGCCATGGTAGTTTCTCCTTGCACGCGCGCGACCGGCGTCAGAGCACGATCACTTCTTTGCCCGCCAGCCTGGCCTCGACGGCCCGGCGGATGCGGTCGAGATGTTCGGGATGATGAACGAAGTCGAGGTTGTCGGCTTGAATGGTCAGCACCGGACAGAGATTGAAGCCCTCCATCCAGGCATCGTAATAACAATTGAGCCGCGCCAGATAGCCGGGGTCGATGCCTTGTTCGTACTCACGCCCGCGCGCCTTGATGCGCTGCAGCAGCGTCGGCACCTCCGCCCGCAGATAGACCACGAGATCGGGCGGCGGCAGCAGCGCACAGAGGATCTGATACAGCTCGCGGTAGCTCTGGTAGTCGCGCTCGCTCATCGACCCTTGCTCGAACAGATTGCGGGCGAAGACCTCGGCATCCTCGTACACACTGCGGTCCTGGATGACCGAATTAGGGCGGATGAGCAGATCGTGATGGTGTCGCAGGCGCCGCGAAAGGAAGAACACCTGCGAATGGAACGACCAGGCCCGCATGTCCTGATAGAAATCGCTCAGATAGGGGTTATCGTCCACCGCCTCGAAAAACGGCTCCCAGCCCAACTGCTGCGCCAGCATCCCGGTCAGCGTGGACTTCCCCACCCCCACATTGCCCGCCACCGCCATGAAACGCTTGTCGCGTCCGGTCACAAGTCCGTTACTCATCCTTGCTGCTCCTGCACATCGCCATCCGCCGGCCAGGTTCGCCGCCAGTTGCGGCCCATCTTGTCGACATAGGCCGCCTCCAGGTCGATGCCGGCATAGTTGGCCATCTTGAGCAGATAGGCCAGCACATCCGACATCTCTTCGGCCAGGACCGAACGTTTGCCCGCCAATGCCCGCTCCAACGCCTCCTCACGGTTCCCCACCAGCGGATGCAGCGACTCGGCCTGGCGCAGGATGCCCTTGATCTCGCGCCCCACCTCGCCGATCTCCTCGGTCAGCCCCACGAAATTGAACGACAGGTCGGCCCCGAAGCCCTTCTCGCGGTCGAGGGCGCGGTGGAAACGCTGGAAATCGCCCAGCCGCCGCCGCCCACCGGCCAGGATGCGGATGCCGCTGGGCGGCGCTTCCTGGCGCAGCTCGGGCAGGCTCTGCTGGATGGCGCCATGCTCCAGGGCCGTGCGGATGAGGCCGATGACGTAGTCCCGATCGGGGGCCGAACGCACGAAATCGACCTCGTTCGTGTCGATAACCAGCACCGGCGCCTTGCGGTAGGCTTGCAGATAGCGCTCGTAGGCCAGACGCAAATCCTCGATGTAGGAGCGCCCGATGTTGCGCTCATAGGGGCGGTCGCGCTGGGCGATCCGCTGCATCAGCACCTCGGTGTCGGCCCGCAGATAGACCACCAGATCGGGCGTCGGTATCTGCTCGGCCAGGATCGCTTGCACCTTTTCATACATCGCCAGTTCGTCGTTGGCCAGGTTGAGATGGGCAAACAGGCGGTCCTTGTCGAAAAAATAGTCGCTTACCAGCCGTCCCTGCGTCAGCGCCGTCGGGATGACCCGGTGCTGCTGATGATAGCGGCTGATCAGAAAGAAGATCTGCGTCTGGAAGGCATAGCGGCTGCGGTCGGCATAGAAGTCGCTCAGGAACGGGTTCTCCTCGAACACCTCCAGCAAGACCTCGGCCGAGGTCGACTCGGCCAGCATCCGGGCCAGGGTGGTCTTGCCGACGCCGATGACGCCTTCGATGGCGATATACTCGTGGTAGGCCATAGGATGGGAAGGGATGGGTGGGTGGATAGGCAGACCAAGCTTAGCGCATCGGAAACCCAGAAGCAAGTTCATCCGTAAGACGATGATAGACTATCATGACTCACCGCACCCAAGGAACCCCGCTGTGACCACCCCCGCAATGCACCCCACCGAGCAGCAATGGCTCCGTCGGGCGCGCGAAGGCGACGCCAACGCCTTCGCTGCCATCGTGCATGCCTACCAAAAACCGGTTTACAACCTCTGCTATCGCACCCTGGGCGACGCCAGCGAAGCCGAAGACGCCACTCAGGAAACCTTCCTGCGGGCCTACACCAACCTGCATCGTTACGACCCCGACCGGCGTTTCTTGACCTGGATCCTGTCGATCGCTTCTAACCACTGCATCGACCGGCTGCGCCGCCGCCGGCACACCTGGCTGTCGTTGGATGACGACAGCGGTGACGAAGCGCCCCTCTCCGATCGGCTGGCAGCCGATGGCGCCGGCCTGGCCTGGGGCGGTTTCGCCGCCATCGAAACCGAAACGCCGCAACAGCAGGCCGAACGCCGCGAAACGTCGGCGCAAATCCAGCTCCTGCTCAACCGCCTGGCGCCCGACTACCGCACACCGCTCATCCTCCTCTACTGGCACGACCTCTCCTACGAGGAGATCGCCGCCACCCTCAACCTCTCGGTGCCGGCGGTCAAATCACGGTTGCATCGCGCTCGCCACCAGATGGCCGAACTCCTGGCGGCTGAAGCGCCCGCTGTCCGCCCCCCGGCCCGGGGCGATGTCGAACCGGCGCCGGCCGCTGCCCTGGGCTTCGCCGCCAGCTTCTGATCCCCTCCCCAGAGGACCCTGCCATGTCCACCTGCGATTCCATCCCCACCCGCCTCTCGCTCCGGCTCGATGGCCAGCTTTCGGCCGCCGAAAACGCCGAGCTGGAGGACGACCTGCGCCGCTGCCCGCACTACCTGCCGCTGGCCCAGACGCTGACCCAGCTCGACCTCATGTTCCGGTCGGAGCCGCTGCTGCCGCCCGCACGCGACCTCACGGGCGCGGTCATTGCCCGCATCGAACAACGACGCGAGCAGCGTCTGTTGGGTCTCACCTTCTTGCTGGGGGCCGTGATTTCATTGATCCCCACCCTGCTGGTGGCAGCCGCGCTGCTTTTCGGCTTTGTCGTCTCCACCCAGCCCGGCCTCGCCACTGAATTCATCGCTGGTCTTGCCCGCTGGCTTGGCCAAGTCGCCGCCCTGTTCGAGACCCTGGCCACCGTCCGCAACCAGTTGTTCAGCCCCTGGTTCCTACCCGCCCTGGCCGCCGCCGCCAGCCTCGGTCTGCTCGGCGCCACCGCACTCTGGGCCAGGCGCTTCACCCCGGCGCTCAACCTGCCCTGAAGAAACCTCCCCCACCGTCTTGACATCCTTGTTCCGTCGCCGATGGCGCCCCGCCGTTCCAGGCGCGGCCAATCTCACGCTCTACGGAGACACAAACAGCCATGAAACACCTTTCCCTCCGATTTTGGCTCCTCGTCCTCCTGCTCGTCGCCCTGACCATGCCCATGGCGGTGGTCAGCGCCCAGGGGCCGGAGCCAGGCGACAAAGTCATCTTTGGCAACAACTACACGCTCGCTAGCGGCGAAACGCTGGCCGGCAGCCTTCTGGTCCTGGGCGGCAGCACCACCCTGGCCGAGAACAGCACGGTCACGGGCGATGTGACCGTGCTTGGCGGTTCCGTCACCGTGCGCGGCCTGGTCGAAGGCAGTGTCTCGGTCCTGGGCGGCTCGCTGCGTCTAGAGAGCACCGCCGTCGTCGAAGGCGATGTCACCAGCATCGGCGGTAGCCTCGAACGCGACCCCGGCGCCGAAATCCAGGGCGAGAACATCAGCGGCTTCAAGTTCGACTTTGGCGATCTGGGCCGCGCTCCCCGCATCGACATCACCCCCCCACCGCCGGCCAATGACGGTTTCGCCGGCTGGCTGCTCTACACCTTTATGCGCGGCTTCTCCGCCGTCGCCCTGGCAGCGCTGATGGCCATGCTCGGCATCCTGCTCGTCGTCCTTGCCCCTCAGGCCACGAATCGCGTTGTCGAAACCGCGCACGACAACGCAGGCGTCTCTTTCGGCGTCGGCTGTCTCAGCCAGGTGCTGGCCATCCCGGTCATCGTCCTCCTGTCGATCACCCTCTGCCTGATCCCCCTGGCCCTGATCGTCTTGCTGGCGCTGATCGTCGGCTGGGTGTTCGGCTGGCTGGCGCTCGGTTGGCTGATCGGCCGTCGCCTCGTCAAGGGCCTGCGCAGTTCGAATGCGATCGACCGCAACTCGGCTATCCTGGAGATCGGCGTTGGCGTCGTCGCCCTCACTCTGGCCTGGCAACTGCCCACCCTGGTTCCCTGCGTCGGCTGGGTGCTTGCTTCACTGATCGGCATCGTCGCCGGCAGCATCGGCCTCGGCGCCGTCCTCCTCACCCGCTTCGGCACGCGGCCCTACACCCCCGGCGGCGGGCGCGGCGGCTATGACGCCCCCATCCTCCCCCCACCACCGGCGCCCGTCCAGCCCACCTACGGCGCCCCCCTCGACGCCCTTCCTTCGACTTCGCTCGGGACAAGCCCCGAACCAGAACCGCCACACCCCTCACCCCACTAATCCGCGCATCCTCCTCATCCGCCCACTCTCCCCGCCCCATCCGCGCATCCTCCTCATCCGCCCACTCTCCCCGCCCCATCCGCGCATCCTCCCTATCCGACCACTCCCCCCGCCCCATCCGCGCATCCTCCCTATCCGCCCACTCCCCCCTGCCCCATATTCACCTCACCCCGGCCGGATCGCCACCTCGTCGATCCGGCCGTCTTCTTCTTCGAATACCAGCAGCTCATTTTCGGCCTGTAACCACGAAACCGGGATTTTGTAGAATTCCTGCGGCCCAATCTGCCAGTAGCGGCCCAGGCTGCGGCCATTCAACCACAGATGCCCCTTGCGCAGGCCGGGGATAGCCAGGCGCAGCAGCTGGGCATCCGCTCCACCCGACGGGCGCGAAAAACGAGCGCGGAAGAAAACCGGCTGGCCGGGTTTGGGCGACCGGCCGGAAGGCTTCAGGTCGGTGGGCGTCACACCGCCCCGGAACCTCCACTCCCCCTGCAGCGCCCGCGTCGGATCGAAACGCAACATCGCCGCCCGCCAGGCCACACCGGCGTAGTTCTCGATGTGCAGCGCCAGCACATTGGCGCCGGGGTGCAGCCAGGCCGTAATATCGCGCTTGATATAACCGCCGCCATGATGCCGCGAAAAACGCTCGACCGCCTGGCCGTTGACATACAAAGCGCCGCTGTTGCGGTCACCGGTCAACTGCACGATCACCCTCTCCCCTGCCCGCTGCTCGATCGCTCGCAGCAACCAGACGTGCGACCCCTGATAGGCAAAGTGACCCAAATCCACATCCGCCGCATCGACGCGCAGCTGCCAGGGCTTGGCGTTGGCGATGGCCTCGCCCGCAAACGCCGCCTCCTGCCACAAGGCCGACCAGCCTCTTGTTATGTCAATTTGCTCCCCACCCCAGTAGAGCGTGTCCAACAAGCCCTTTTTCTCGCCGGTGTTGGAGCCGTAGTTGAAACGCCCCAGGTTATCGACCAATAGTCGCGCTTCATGCTGGCCCGCAGCCAGGTGCACCGGCAACGCCCAAACCGGCCCCTCTGGCCCAACGCCAAAGGTCCCGATCCGCTCGCCATCGATGAACAGATGCCCGCGGTCGCTCAGCCACGGCGCCGCCAGCCTCCCCTCAGACGCTCCCTCCCAGGCAAAGCGCAGCCCATAGCAACCATAGTCGAGGAAGCAACCCAGGTCATCGAAAGGCAGAGGGAAGTCAGCAGGCGGCGAATCGAACAGCGGCGATACCAGCTCATCCACCTCAAACACCTCCCACCGCAAATCGACCGTTCGTTGTTGATTGTTGATTGTTGATGGTTGATTGTTGGTTACTGGCTGTTCCTCCAGACCCCAGCGCTCGGCCCGCTCCTGCGTCAGCAATACAATCGTCAATGCCTGCGTGCGGATCACGGTCGGGCGGTCGCTGATCCAGAAATGCAGCCGCAACTCATCGCCGGCGGTGGTGATGCGAGCGCCGCCATCGTCCTCGACCCGCCAGCCGCCCTTCCTCCGCACCATCATTTCGCCCACCTCGCCCCGGAAGCCATAGCACACAAGCAGATCCCGGTCATCCAGCGCCCATTGTCCATCGTCCCGCCCCCAATAGCCCAGAATCCGGCAGGAATGGTAAGCCAGCGTCAGATCATCGGCCAGGGGTAGATTGGCGAAAATCGGCTTGATGCTGCCGGCCTCGACCTCGACGGCCAGGTGGGCGCGCGGGTCGGCATGGAACACCTGCACTGTTTGCCGCTCCAGCCAGGTATTCTGCAGGAAGGCGGCGGAAAACGAGCCGTTGCGGGCCAGGCGATAGGGTGGGTCGCCGCCGGCAGCCCGGCCCCTGACGCCCGGCTGCGCCAACACCACCGGCCCGCCCTCCCCGGCCTCGGCCAGGAGCTGCGAGAGCCGGGCGCCCAGGCTGGCGAAGAAGAGATGATGCCGTCGGGCGACGAAGAACTTGGGCGTGGGTCGGCCATATTCGTCGATGATGGCGTCGTAATCGTAGCTTGTGGTCATGTGGATGCTGTCGCCGCCCACCGTGCGCCCGCCCCACCAGCCGAAATTCGTCCCGCCCGCCCACATCCAGTGCGAAAAGCCGCTGGCCCCCGCCGCCAACAACTCGTGCAGCACCCGGTCGAGCGCGGCCGGCGTCTTGCCGTTGTGCGCCGACGCGCCCCAGTTGTCGAACCAGCCGCTCCACAGTTCCGAAACGATCATCGGGTTGTCGGGCCAGACAGAGCGCGTGGCCCGCAGTTTGTCGGCGATCCCGCTCCAGCCATTGCGAAACTCGGCCACGCCGTTCATCGGCCCCATGCAGGTGTAGAACGGCACGGCGATGCCCCGATCGGTCAGCATCTGGGCGAGGGTGGCCTGGTGGTCGTCGTGCCCATAAACACCGCTGGCCCAGTGCTCGTTTTCGATTTGGGTGAGCAGGATGGGGCCACCGCGGTCGATCTGGCGCGCGGCCAGGATGGGGATGAGCACATCGAACCACTTCCCCACCGCCGCCAGGAAGCCAGGATCATCCGTGCGCAGCTTGCCGCCCTGCCCGGTCAGCCAGGCGGGGAAGCCGCCGTTCTCCCACTCGGCGCAGATGTAGGGGCCGGGCCGGACGATGGCAAAGAGGCCGAGTTCCTGACAAAAGTCGAGCCAGGCGGGCAGGTCGGCTTCGTCCTGGAAATGGTAAACCCCTGGCTCCGGCTCATGCAGGTTCCAGGGGATGACGGTGTCGACGGTGTTCAGCCCCCCGGCTTTGGCGCCCGCCAACAGGTCGCGCCATTCGGCCCGCGGCCAGCGGAAATAGTGAATCTGGCCGGAAAGCAGATACAGCCGCTTCCCGGCCAGGGTCAGACCAAAACGATCGATGGCGACAACTGCCATAGCCGCACTAAACCAACCGCCCGTAGGAGAAGACCAGGCGAAGGCCCAGTTCCTGCAGCCGTTGTTTCACCTCTGGCCGGGCGCGATAGCAGAAGCAGACCGGGAAGACTTCGCCCTGCAGATGGGCGCGGGCGAATTCCACCTTGCGAGCGAATCGCTCCGCCTCTTTGAGGGTGAGATTGAACTTGACCTCGCCCACGATCCAGATCTCGGCCTCGGCTCGTTGTGGGTCGTGCGCCCGGCCAAAGAGATCAAGCTCGACTTCGTGCCCGTCCCAGCGCAGCCAATCGCGTTCCAGCGTGTCTACCCGCCAGTTCAGATCCCGCTCCAAGACATCGTGGATGACGATGTAGGCCACGTCTTCAAGATCGCCGCCCAGACGGTCGCTCAGACCGCCCACCTGCTGGCTGAGTCGCTGCAAGGCGATTTCGGTGCGCTGCTGGGCGCTGGCAAGCTCTCCCATGCGTTGCTCGGTGCGTTGCTGAGCCTGAGCCAGCTCGCGCACAATCTCCTTCAACTCGTTGAAATCGCTGGTGTGAACCAGTTCGCTGTATGCCTGTTGGATCACCTCGGTCAGGATGCTGGCCTGACGGTCTGTGAAGACCTGTGACAAACGACGCATCATGGTAGGGGCTGCAACCATCATCTCTCTCCTTCTGTGCGGCAAACAAGAGCGTGGGCGCCAGTATAGCACAAAAACCCTCAACCCGCTCCCCAGGCTCGCACGTGGGCCACTGCCCGTTGCCACCGCTCGAAGGCCGCCTGGCGCTCGTCCGGGTGCAGATCAGGCTCGAAGATCGCTTCCCCGCCGGGCAGCGGCGGCAGAACATCGAGACTCGCCCACACCCCCGCGCCCAACCCCGCCAGCAGCGCCGCCCCGCGCGCTGTGGTCTCGGTTTCAGTGGGCCGCACGACCGGGATGCCCAGCAGGTCGGCCTGGAGTTGGCAGGCTAGATCGGATTTGGACAGCCCGCCGCCCAGGTGCAATTGCTGCACCTGCAGACCGGTCTGGGCCAGAATGGTTTCCAGGATGGCCCGCACCTGAAAGGCGATGGCCTCCAGCAAGGCGCGAGCGATGTGCCCCTTGCCTGCCCCCAGTGTCAGCCCCATGATCGAGCCGCGGGCGGCGTGGTCGTGGTAAGGCGTGTTAAGACCGGTCAGAGCCGGGACGAAGACCACGCCGCCGGCATCGGGAACCGAGCGGGCGAGGGCGTCGATCTGTGCTTCGTCGGCCAGGATGCCGGCCTGCGTGGCCAGCCAGCGCACGGCCGCGCCGCTGGTGGTGGTGTCGGCCTCCAGACAAAACGCATGCTCGTAGGGGCGGGGTCCCCCCGCCCCCATTCCTCCCCCCGCCCCCATTCCTCCCCCCACCCCCATTCCTCCCCCCACCCCCATTCCTCCCCCCACCCC